>JAPKDL010000083.1 GCA_028822585.1 Alphaproteobacteria bacterium
GGCAAGGGGTTTTCCGGTGGTGGCGCAAACCGCTCAACACTGTTGCTGATCGGCGATTTGTCGATAAGGCTATATACTTTTTTATTCCGATGCGGAACGTTTTCACCGCCAGGGCTTTGAGGCGCGGTTTTACTCGGACCCTTTGGCTTTAAGACCGGGGCGGCAAACTCGCTGCCCTCGCGAATGCCAGTGTTATAGGCGTACCAGACAACCCCCGCGAACGCTACAAGAGCGGCAAAGGCGATTCCGACTAAAATGAGGCGAATAACAGATTTCGCCGAGGGCGTTACAGCTTCCCGATCAATCGCCGTTAGCTCCACCTCAATTGAATCTTCGCTATTGCCCATTAACGCAATTCCTTAACAGGCTCAACTCCAAGAATATTCAAGCCTGACTCAATCACAATTTGCACCGCGCGAACCAACGCGACGCGCGCCTGGGTTTTTCCCGCATTATTCTCGACAATAAACCGTAATTCCGGGCGCTCTCGCCCTTTGGTCCAAAGACCATGGAATTCTGCAGACAATTCCTGCAGATAATAAGCGATTCGGTGAGGTTCATGCGCTAAAGCGGCACCTTCTACAGCACGCGGCCAAGCCCCCAGGACTTTAATCAACGCAAGCTCCGCAGAATCGTCTAATACTGTAAGTTCCGATGTCACCAAACTTTTCCGTTCCGTGCTCAATTCAGGAAATGCATCTGTGGCCAACCGCATGGCGGAATGGCAACGTGCATGGGCGTATTGCACATAAAACACCGGGTTTTCACGGGATTGTTCGGTCACTTTTTTCAAGTCGAAATCCAATGGCGCTTCGTTACTACGCGTCAACATGATAAAGCGTACGACATCCTTGCCAACCTCATCAACCAGGTCACGCAATGTCACGAAGGTACCTGTCCGTTTTGACATTTTGATGGGTTCACCGTCGTCCATCAATTTTACGATTTGGCAAATTTTAACGTCTAGCGCAGCGCCACCATCGGTGATCGCCTTTGTAGCCGCCTCCATTCGCTTTACATATCCGCCATGATCAGCGCCCCATACGTCTATCAACTTTCCATAGCCGCGTTCGAACTTATCTAGATGGTATGCGATATCCGATGCAAAATACGTCCAACTTCCATCAGATTTCCTCAAGGGGCGATCCACATCGTCGCCGAACGCTGTCGCTCGGAATAATTCCTGTGGCCGGGGTTCCCAATCGTCCGGTTTTTTGCCCTTCGGAGGCTCCAGAACGCCGGTATAAATCAAATCACGCGCTGTCAGCGCAGCGTGAACCGATTCAACCTTACCAGCCGCGACCAACGCCTTTTCAGACACAAAATTATCTTGATTGACCCCGAGCGCCGCCAAGTCATCACGAACCAAAGCCATCATTGCATCAACGGTAAACCCCTGAATTTCCGCCAACCATTCAGATTCCGGCGCGTTGACCCATTTATCGCCGAATTTTTCGGCCAACGCCCGCCCGACCGGGATCATATAATCACCAGGATAAAAACCACTGGGGATTTCGCCTATATCCTCACCCAAAGCTTCGCGATAACGTAAATGCGCCGAACGCGCAAGAACATCCACCTGGGTTCCAGCGTCGTTCATGTAATATTCACGAGCGACATCGTAACCTACGTTTTCCAGCAAAGACGCCAGCACGTCGCCAAACACCGTACCGCGGGCATGTCCAATATGCAGAGGCCCCGTCGGGTTGGCGGAAACATATTCGACATTCACTTTTTCGCCAGCGCCAATTGTTGAGGCTCCAAATTTTGGCCCCTCCGCCAGAACTGTCTGCAAAACGTCATGCCATGCTGACGTTGCGAGCGTAATATTTATAAATCCGGGCCCTGCAATTCCCGCCGTCGCCACGACAGGCAACGCCTCTAATTTTTCAACAATCAAACTCGCCAGGTCCCGTGGTTTCATTCCGGCGTTTTTCGCCAAGACCATGGCCGCATTGGACGACATATCGCCAAAGGTAGAATCGCGAGGCGATTCAACCGAGATTCGATCCGTCCTCATATCAGGAGGGAGGATTTTTGCTGCTGACAACTCATTGAGTATCGAGAGTAAGTCAGAATGCAGCCGGGCAAAAATATTCATACAGCTTCAGCGCCTTATGTTCGTCAGACCCTTCCATTGGGTCATTGCATATCGATCCGTCATACCCGCAATATAATCAATAATCACGCGCGCAGATTTGTATTTGGAATCCTCAACACGTCTAATTCGGTCTCGCCATTGCACGGGCAGAAGTCCGGGTTGTTTCATGAATTCGGTGAAAAGTGTCTGAACGACCGTACGTCCCCGGTCTGTTTGCTCTGAGACCGTATCATGCCGGTACATATTCTTAAAAAGAAACGCTTTCAACGAGCGTTCCTTTTGGCGCATTGCTTTGGAAAAAGCAACAACGGGTCGACCAAACGCGCGAATTTGCGCGACAGATTGCACATTCGCCAATTCGAGCCTTTGTCCTGTTTCATTTAAGACATCTTCCACCATTTCCCCTATCAAGTGGCGCACGGCTTCATGAATAAGGCGTGTTCGGTCGATATGCGGATGTTCTTCAGCAACGTCCTGAAATACGGTCGAAACATGCGGAACATCCTGTAAATCATCAATCGTGAAGACACCGGCGCGTAGCCCGTCGTCCAAATCGTGATTTCCGTAGGCTATGTCATCAGCAATCGCCGCAACTTGCGCTTCCACGCTTGAGAAATTTAATAATTCCAGATCGAATCGTGCGTTGAAATCATGGATTTCCGACGACCGGCCATTTCCAGGGTCGCCAACCGGACCATTATGTTTCACGATCCCTTCCAGAGTTTCCCACGAAAGATTTAGCCCATCGAACACCGCATAGCTTTGTTCAATCTCGACCAGCACCCGAAGTGTTTGGGCATTGTGGTCGAAGCCGCCATAGTCCTGGCTCACCTCGTTTAACGCTTCTTCTCCAGCATGTCCGAAGGGGGGGTGACCAATGTCATGCGCCAGCGCAATGGCCTCCACCAAGTCTTCGTCCAATCGCAGTGTTCGCGCCATCGCCCGCGCGATTTGCGACACTTCCAAGCTGTGCGTCAGGCGGGTGCGGTAATGGTCGCCTTCCGGCGCGATAAATACCTGAGTTTTATGCTTCAAACGGCGGAATGCAGTCGCGTGAATAATCCGATCTCGATCCCGTTGAAACACGCTCCGACGCCGACTCTCTGGTTCAGGATGGAGCCGACCGCGTGTCGCAGCGGCCATGGTCGCATAGGGCGCCAGCGTCATATTTAATTATCCTTGTTACGTCGCATCCTGTATAGCAACCCGTCGCGGCAATTGACATAATGCTCAAGACGCCTAAATAGGTTATAGTGTTTCTAAACGTCCGCGTAGGTGGACCAATTTCTGTTCGTGGAGCAATGCATGTCCGATCCCTTCGCAGTTGGCGAAACGACATCCGAACGTGAATTCCTGATATCGGAATCCGCACGGGGCCGCTTAGCCTTTTTATTCTCTCAAGAAGAAAAACCCGGAATGATGCTTCGCGTCACAGTATCCGGCGGTGGTTGTTCCGGGTATCAATATGGGTTCGACTTTGAAGACACCGTCCATAATGACGATATGGTGTTTGGCGACGATGACGTGAAAGTCGTTGTAGATGATACTTCCATGGACTTGCTGGCGGGTTCACAGATTGATTTTGTTAATGACATGATTGGCGCTTCGTTTCAGATCAATAATCCCAACGCCGAATCGTCTTGTGGCTGCGGCGCATCATTTTCTATTTGACGAAACGCCTGCCATACTTAGACATTAAGGGCCCGCAAATGATGCGGGCTTTTTCGTTTACTGGACATTATTGATGAAAATAGCGACCTTCAACGTCAACTCGGTCAAAGCGCGTCTGCCCCGTGTTCTGGAATGGCTGGATGAATTTTCGCCGGACGTAGCGCTCCTGCAAGAAATTAAGACGGTGTCGGAAGATTTCCCTGCACTAGAAATTGAAGACAGAGGCTATCAGACCGCCGTTCATGGTCAGAAAAGTTATAATGGCGTCGCCATCTTGTCGAAACACCCCATTGAGGATGTCGTGATGGGGCTTCCAGGCGACGAATCGGATGATCAGGCGCGCTATATCGAAGCAACGATATCTGGTCTTCGCGTCGCATCTATATATTTACCGAATGGTAACCCGGTGGATACCGAAAAATTCAGCTACAAGCTATCCTGGATGGATCGATTGGTCGATCACGTTCAAAACACCCTGCTGCCAAGCGAACAACCTTTTGTGTTGGGCGGGGATTATAATGTCGTGCCCCATGACGACGATGTCTACGACCCAAAAGGCTGGGCGAACGACGCATTGTGCAGACAGGAAAGTCGAACCAGATTCCGGACTATTCTAAATTTGGGGCTAACAGAAGCATGGCGGGCGCTGCACACCGAAGTCGGCGCCTATAGTTTTTGGGACTACCAAGCAGGCCGGTGGCCCCGCAACGAGGGCGTTCGAATTGATCATTTGTTGCTGTCCCCAGCTGCCGCAGACCGGTTAGTTGCGTGTGAAATTGACAGGGAACCAAGAAAAAGGGAGCGCCCATCTGATCACACGCCTGTGTGGTGCGAGTTATCCACGCCCCCCCCAGACTGACCCCCGCACCAACGCCGTCAAACAGCACGGTAAATTCGCTGAATGTTTCGAATATAGCTCTGCATATCGAACACGCGAGAATTTCTAATCATAGTCGGAATCGCCTGCCGCAGTGGAGCAAGACGTTCAGGTGTGGCTGCAAACCCAACCGCGCGGGTAACGTAACCCTGCTCGTCACCGACAACAAAAATTGACAGTCCCACCGCCTTCAACATAGCTGCGCTACATCTTCCCGACACTCATTAACCAACCATAGAAATCACAGGCAAGCGGGACGCGTTCGTCGGATCGCCAAGATCAAAACGGCCCATGATGGCAAAATGACCCGGATCGTCAGTCGCCGCCTTTATCGCAAGATCATTGTAATCGCCTTCCCATGATGGCGGCACAAGTACCGCGCGATTAATCCCTGTTTCATCCATCTGCGTCAGCAACGCGTCAGACATCATCGGAACAAGGACAGGTTCCCATCCGAATCCATCTTCCGGCCAGGGTCGTTCCGGGGTATGCGCCGCTCAAACATGCATCTGTGAATCAACAGTCATCATGGCCGCCTCTCCAGCATAAATTCATAATTAGCGTCTACTCTGACGTCCGGCACTTTTATGCAACCCATCATCATCGTCCGACTACGTGACAAAGCAGAACAGGCTGTGCATCATATTGTTGGCAAAAGCGGTCATCATTTGGGGAATATGCGTATGCAGCCTTCACCGAACAATCAAATTGAGATGTTACGCCAAATGCAAACCATCCGACGGTTTGAAGAGCGAGCCTCGGATGACTTTCACGCGGGCGACATTTATGGTGTCGTCCATTGCTATATCGGCGAAGAAGCCGTCGCTGTTGGCGTGTGTTCCGCATTGGAGCGGGACGACCGCATAACCAGCACTCATCGCGGCCACGGCCACTGCATCGCCAAGGGCGCGGATTTAAACCGTATGATGGCGGAATTGTACGGGCGCGAAACCGGGTATTGCAAAGGCAAAGGCGGTTCCATGCATATTGCAGATTTCAGTATCGGCATGTTGGGCGCAAACGGTATTGTCGCGGGCGGGATTCCCATCGTTACAGGTGCAGGATTAGCCGCCCAATTAGATGGCAATGGTGGAGTCGCCGTTTCGTTTTTCGGCGATGGTGCCTCCAACGCCGGTCCATTTCACGAATCAATCAATATCGCGGCAAAATGGAAGCTTCCCATGCTGTATATCTGCGAAAACAATTTACATTCCGCGAACACCCCGGCATCGAAGACATTGGCGTTGGAAGATGTCGCGGCTCGCGCCGCGGGATATGGCATTCCCGGAGTCATTGTCGACGGCAACGATGTGATGGCCGTGCATGATGCGGCGACAATAGCGGTGGCGCGCGCTCGTGCGGGCGAAGGCCCTACCTTAATAGAATGTAAAACTTATCGCCAAAGCGGTCACACCGAACGCCTCGAAGCCTATGAACATCGAACGTCCGAAGAAATCGATTTGTGGAAGAAAAAGGACCCTATTACGCAATTCGCCAATAATTTAATTCAGCGAGAAGGCCAATTGAGCGAAGCGGACTGGAAACAAATGGATGATGAAATTCTGCAGGCCATTCAAGCCTCCGTGGATTTTGCAAAAGCCAGCCCGTTTCCAAAACCGGAATCGGCGCTTGACGATATCTTTGCTCAGTAAATAGGAACCGATCTCATGCGACAAATAAGCTATGCACAAGCTGGTTCGGAGGCCCTGGTCGAAGAATTGCGGCGCGATCCCAAAACCCTCGTCCTATCCACGGACGCCGCCCCGGCCCTGGTGGAAGAATTTGGCGACCAACGCATTCGCGCTACTCCAATCGCGGAAGGCGCCGTCACGGGTATGGCGATTGGGGCCGCCGGGTCCGGATACAGACCTATCGTCAATTGGCGAATAGTAACGTTTTCCTTCGTCGCGATGGACCAGATCGTAAATCAAGCGTCCAAAATTCATTATATGTTCGGTGGGCAGGCCAAATTCCCCCTCGTTTTTCGGGCTACCGTCGGGGGTGGCGGAAAATTAGCGGCGCAACACTCCCAAAGCCCCTACTCCATGTTCATGAACCTTGCCGGATTAAAAATTATCCTGCCGTCGACACCTTACGACATGAAAGGCTTGATGAAATCCGCCATTCGCGACGACAACCCTGTCATTTCTTTTGAATCGAGCCGCCTTATGGGGTTCAAAGGCGATGTGCCGGAGGAAGAATACACATTACCCATCGGCAAGGCGGACGTGAAACGGGAAGGTTCCGACATCACTATTGTGGCGATTGCATGGCTGGTTCATGAAGCGCTTGCTGCGGCGGAAACCCTGGCGAAGGAAGGCGTGTCCGTCGAAGTCGTGGATCCGCGCAGTTTATTTCCTCTGGACGCCGAAACCATTCGCACTTCGGTTCGTAAAACCGGTCGACTACTTATCGCCGATGAGGCCGGGCCCACGGCGGGCGCATCAGCGGAAATCGCCGCCCTCACCGCTGAGGACGCTGACACCTTCGCGTGCCTTAAAGCGCCTATCAAGCGGGTTTGCGCATTGCAGGTCCCAGTTCCCTATAGCCCCGTGTTGGAAGACCATGTTTTTCCCGATCGCGACAAGATCGCCGCAGGGGTCAGGGCTGTACTTGGGTGATTTACAGTGTCAATCAACGTGAATAACAGCCTTACCGCTGATCTCACGGTTGAACAGGCGTTCCGCGAGCGCACCAAGGTCACAAAGGCCTCCCTCCGCCTGAAAAGGCGGCGCCTTTAATTGTCCACTGGAAATGAGCCCCGCCAAGACACGGAGGCCGTCCCGGCCCGGCCGACGTCCGAATTCGGTAAATAAATAAAGCCCGTAATACTGAACGCGCCCCGTCCGAAAAAATTCAGCTGCATTGAGCGTCACATTTTCTCCCGCTGAAACGCCGTAATTGACCAGAACGCCGCCGCGCGCGACTTGCTGCATTGCGTCGGTCAGCACCTGTCCACCGACAGATTCCAGAATACAATGATAGCGGCCATGTTGAGCCGCTTCTTTTGCATCCTCACCGACAACAACGACATCGGCACCCGCGTTCGCCGCTAATTCTACATTTTCCGTTCGACGCACCAAAGCCGTAACCGTGGCACCGGACAATTTGGCCAGCTGCACGCCAAATAACCCAACGCCACCCGAGGCGCCCGTCACCAGAACCCGACGCCCTAAAAGTTGCCCGCCTTGCTCCAATGCATAAAGCGCCGTCAAGCCCGCCACCGGTAATGTTGATGCATCGGCGAAGGAGACATTCTCGGGAATTGGTGCCATCCACGACGTATCGATCGCGACACGCTCCGCCCATCCACCCAACAGTACGACGCCGACTATGCGTGTCCCCACCCGTGGTCCTGAACCATCCGCCGCAGTTTCGGTGACGACACCCGCGACATCCCAGCCCAAATGCGTTCCCGGGTCACTGCGACGGGCGCGCTTCACTTCACCGAGGTTCAGCGAAATCGCTTTTACATCCACGACAGCCTGACTTGACAAAGGTGTAGGGTCAGACACCTCTGAAATATTCAAACAACCCGGCGCAGCCGGATCAACCAATACCGCCCGCATAACTGCCTCCTTTTGTTTTCAACTTAAATCCGACAGGCGTGTAAGCGCGTTATTCAGTTTTTCCTTTGTCGCCTGCTCGTCTGCAAGTCGGTTTTTCTGCTCTTGGATAACGTTTTCAGGCGCACGAGACAGAAAATTTTGATTCCCCAGTTTCTTTTTAAATTTCATGATTTCAACTTCCGATTTTGCAACGGCTTTCTGTAAACGCGCAGATTCCTGATCCAAATCCAAAACATCAGCGATGTGAAGCATGACAGTTGTGTCACGGTGCACCAATTGAACCGCGCCTTTAGACGAACCAACATCGAATGCAATGTCGCCAACCCGCGCCAGACGATGGATTAATTCTCCATGCGTTTGCGCCCATCCTTTGCTGACGTCTCCAGCGCCGGATATTACCATTGAAATCTTGGCGGCAGGCGGCACATTCATTTCCGAACGAACGGAACGAATGCTCGAAATGAGTTCGACGACCCACCCCATTTCATCTTCCGCCGCACAGTTCACCAAAGTGCCGCCAAAATCAGGCCAAGGACTGGTGATTAACGCCTGCGGTCGCTGATCGCCTATTTGTTCCCATAGCTCTTCGGTTACAAACGGCATGAAGGGGTGAAGAAGATGCAAAATTTGGTCAAGAACCCACGCAGCTGTCGCACGGGTTTCAGTCGCAAGCGCCACGTCGTCGCCCATCAATAACGGCTTGGAAAATTCCAGGTACCAATCACAGTAAGTCCGCCACGTAAATTGATATAACGCCTGCGCCGCATCGTTAAAACGATATGAATCAAGTCCGGTGTTCACCGCCCCCACACACCGCACCAATTCACTTACAATCCAACGATTGAGTGTGTGCTGGCATTCAGCAGGGTCAAAAATGTCCTGAGGGCTGCAATCATTCATCTCGCAATAACGGGCGGCGTTCCACAGTTTGGTCACAAAATTGCGCGATCCGGCCACACGTTCTCCCGATAGCTTGATGTCACGCCCCGGAGCGGCGAGAGAGGCCAGCGTGAACCGCAGCGCGTCACCACCATATTCATCGACTAATTCCAAAGGATCGATGACATTACCCTTAGATTTTGACATTTTTTGCCCGTTTTCATCTCGAACAAGCGCATGGACGTATACAGTGTGGAACGGCACATCCCCCATGAAATGCAGCCCAAGCATCATCATGCGCGCAACCCAGAAGAAGATGATGTCAAACCCGGTAACGAGTACATCCGTCGGATAATATCGCGCTAGCTCCGGTGTTTTTTCCGGCCAGCCCAAGGTGGAGAATGCCCATAACCCTGATGAAAACCATGTATCTAAAACGTCTTCGTCCCGCCGCAAGGTTACTGCCTTTCCGTAATGTGCGTCGGCGGCGCTTTGCGCTTCGGTCTCGGTTTCCTCGACAAAGATCTCATCGTCAGGGCCGTACCACGCTGGTATTTGATGTCCCCACCATAACTGCCGGGAAACGCACCAGGGCTCGATGTTTCGCATCCATTCAAAATACGTCTTCGACCAATTTTCCGGCACAAATTTCATGCGCCCCTGCTCCACAGCTTCGATCGCAGGTTTCGCCAAAGTGGCTGCATCCACATACCATTGTTCTGTCAAATATGGCTCGATGGGAACGCCGCCGCGATCACCGTAAGGGACCATATGGACGTGATCTTCAATTCGATCCAAAAGCCCCGCAGCATCAATATCGGCTATGACCCTCTGACGCGCCTCGTAGCGATCCATGCCCCGGTACGCTTCTGGCGCGGCGTCGTTTACGGTGGCGTCGACATTAAAGATGTTAATCAATTCCAGGTTGTGGCGGCGCCCAACCTCAAAGTCGTTGAAATCATGTGCGGGCGTAATTTTAACAGCCCCGGAGCCCTGTTCGGGGTCCGCATATTCATCAGCAACAATAGCAATGCGTCGTCCAACAAGTGGCAAAATGCAGAATTTTCCAATTAGGTCTCGATAACGTTCATCATCTGGATGCACCGCAACCGCCGTGTCGCCCAGCATCGTTTCAGGGCGAGTGGTAGCGACTGTTATTGTTTTATTTTCAAACCCTTCTACAGGATATTTAAAGTACCAAAGCGACCCGTGCACTTCTTGCTGTTGTACTTCCAAATCAGAAATCGCGGTTTGCAATTTTGGGTCCCAGTTGACCAGCCGATTGTCCTTATAGGCGAGTTTCTCTTTGTACAACTGAACAAAAACCTTGCGAACAGCCTTGTTCAGACCCTCGTCCATTGTGAATCGTTCCCGACTCCAATCGCACGAAGCGCCAAGTCTCCTAAGCTGCCCAATAATGGCACCTCCGGATTCCGTCTTCCATTCCCACACTTTTTTAAGAAAAGCGTCACGGCCAAGATCGGCGCGCGTTTGACCATTGGCTTCTAACTGCCTCTCAACCACCATCTGCGTTGCGATGCCAGCATGATCCATTCCCGGTTGCCAGAGCGTATCTCGCCCCCGCATACGCATGCAGCGTATCAAAATATCTTGCAGCGTATTATTTAGAGCATGCCCCATATGAAGACTGCCCGTGACATTGGGCGGTGGGATAACAATGGCGTAAGGGTCTTCATCGGTATTTTTCCCACACTCGAAGGCACCGTCGCGCTCCCATTTCTCATAGTGCTTTGTTTCGACCAATTCAGGTCGATAAGTCTTGTCCAGCATTGCTGAACGTTCCTCTTCGTTATCCGTTGAATGTACTTATATCGTGGCCGCGAAATCAAAAATGTCATCAACGGCGCGAACACTCGATAATTTACATTATTTTGGTTTTGTCGCCATTTTCTTAATTTCACGCTTAACGCAACGCTCGACAATTACAGGTAAATTGGACTCCAGCCAATCACGTAACAAGGGCCGCATCACTTCCTTCACCAGCGCTTCAAGAGTCCGGTCCAGATTCCCTGTCCGCATATTGGGATCAAGTGCGCCAGCCAGGCCAGCAAAAGATGAAGCCCCTGCCGCCGTTGTTTCGGCGGACACTAGATATTCCTCGTCCAGAATTAACTCGTCTTCAAACCCATCAGGCTCAATCGGCGTCGGCAAAGGCACCTCATCGAACTCTTCAGTGCGCTCCAACATATCAATTTCAGGATCGGGTTCCAGCTTTGGATTTGGCTCTCGTTCAGCTTCAGCTACCGCCTCCTTCGCACCGATCTCTTCGCCATCTTCGGAAATAATTTTCCGAATTGACGCAAGGATTTCCTCCATTGACGGTTCTTGACCTGCGTCGTTGCTCATCGCTCGCCCTTTTCAATCGGCGCGACACACGATATGTGGGACCGTCGCCGCACCGTCATAACACCACATTTAGACCCGCGCGGCGTCACCATTTAAAGAGTTGCCCCTCATATCCCCACATCTGATCGCGGACTTTTTTATAATTAGCTTTAAAATCATATAGCTTGACAGGTAACGCTAAATCTCGCGCGGTTAGCCGCCCCGTAGCTGATAGCAAATAATAACTCGCGACAGTTGCGTCCCGTTGATCGCGGACAAGGCTAACCTGCGCATCAAGAAGTTCCTGCTCCGCGTCCAAAACATCTAGTACGGTTCGCGACCCGACGGCGGCTTCCTGCTGCACACCTTCCAATGCAATACGCGCAGCGCGTTCCGCCGCTTCACGCGATTTGATACTCGCACGAGCGGTTAAAAGTTTTTCCCACCCGCCTGCCCCAGCTTCGATCGCCGCGCGACGCGCTTCTTCAACCCGGATCAGATTTCGACTCGCCAATTGTTGCGCTTCACGAATATTACTCGACACACCGCCTTGCTGATAAATTGGAACTGTTAATTCCGCAGACAATGTAATGTCACTAATTGTCCTATCGGAAGAACCTTCATCTCGCCCCCGACGAGCATCCGCAACGAGGTCAATATTAGGTAACAAGTCTGACTTGGCCGCCTCAATGGAATTGCGAGACGCACGTTCGTTAAAGATCGCAACGATAACAGATGGATTTTTTTCACTGGATAGCTTTACCGCGTCAGCCTCTGAAGTCGGCAAATTATCTGGATAATTCGGCTGGCTTACCTTAACGGGGTTTTCCCCAACAATTTGTTCATAAAATGCCCGGCTGACCTCCAAATCACCTTCTGACTGGATACGTTCAGCCGTAGTGCGCGCATACCTTGATTCAGCTTGCGCAACGTCGGTTCGGGTCACCTCACCAACGTCAAATCTGTCTTTTGTGGCTTCGAGCTGACGGACCAAGACCTGTTCATTGCCAATGTTCAGTTGCAACACAGCCTGGTCGCGCACGACATTCATATAAGCCGTCACCGCGTCCAGCAGCACTTGCTGCTCTACGACGACCAACCGGGCGCGTTCCCGGCTAATTTCGTGCTTCGCCTGGCTAATTTCAGCTACCGTTCTACCACCTTCATACACATTCTGAGTTAGGGTAAAACGACCGTTATAGGTCGTTCGGGTGTCGTTTCCCGCGCCCAGGCCACCGCCAATATTATTCGTACGGCGCCGTAATTTATTAAGTTCGCTAGTGAATTGCACATCCGGACGCCATCTCGACTTCGCTTGCGGCACACCTTCGTCAATGGATCTCAACTCGGCCCGCTGCGCCTGTAATGTCGGGTTACTTTGATACGCTTTGGCTAAAGTCTCATATATCGTTTGCGCACTGACGTTTGGCGCAGACATCGTCACCGCCATTCCAACAAAAATCGCTATCAGCCATTTGGACGGAGCCCGTTTACTCATTCGATATTTCATTGCCTGATGTTGCCCGCTATCCAATATATTTGAAATAATTAAGGGTTGCTTCCGGAAGCGTCTTACCCGGAGGCTCCGAATCCAACAGTCGCTTTGGCCCCAATCTTCGACAATATAAACCACGTTATCTAGACGGCAAACAGCTTTAAAACACAAAACCTGCCGTTTTGTTAAATTCTTTGAGCGTCGGAATAGCGGCGTCGAACAATGTTCGGCGCGCTATCGCCCCCCCTCGCCGCTCCATAAGAACCGCTCGTCCCGTACCATCGTCGTCAGCACAAACCGCTGTTAATCTACCGCCATTGGCTAATTGTGCAGTAATTTCATCAGGAATTTTCGCCACGCCGCCATCTATAAATATTGCGTTATAAGGCCCGTCTTTGGCCCAACCTTGCGCCAGCGGCCCTTCTACGACGACAGCATTATCAACCGCAAGCGTCGATAAAACCCGAGTTGCGTCTGACGCCAATTTCGGATCGCTTTCCAACGCAAACACACAATCGAAAATCCCAGCGAGAATCGCTACAGCATAACCGGAGCCACACCCGACAACCAATACAATCCCCTTATTTCCCTCCGATAGGGTTTGTAGCATTCGCGCCATAATACAGGGGTTCATAAGATGACGGCTTGACGCGATTGGCAAATCCGAATCGATATAAGCCAACGCCTGCTGACCATCCGGCGCAAACTGCTCCCTGGGAATTGCCCCAAACAGGGAGATAAGATTCTCATCCGTAACTTGGTTGGGCCGAATTTGGCAATCCACCATATGTCGGCGAGCGACGGAAAAGTCCATTTCGCCTATACTCCTCATCGTCTTGATCATACGCCCATGCGACTGTAACAATTATATCGCTCTGACGTCATGAACACAATGCGCCCAGCGCCAAGGGGGTGCAGGTTTGCAAACGCACAGGTATTAGGCGACACCGAGGCATTGCTTGACCCCGCACCAGACGCGGATTATATCACCCGTCGCAAACCACGTCCTAAACGTGGCGAATAAAAGTGACACGGATGCAAACTTGACGCCTTTGTGTTTCGAGCAAGGTCCGGTGGCCGAGTGGTGAGGCAGTGGATTGCAAATCCATGCACGCCGGTTCGATTCCGGCCCGGACCTCCATCGAAATTTATTCGCCGTGAATTTGGACAATCGCGAAAACTTGTCTTTGCATCACAGAGACAGATTTGATATAAGCGGCGTCCGAGACAAACGGGCGTAACGATCTTAATGATCCGCGGTAGCTCAGTTGGTAGAGCAGGTGGCTGTTAACCACCTTGTCGCAGGTTCGAGTCCTGCCCGCGGAGCCATTAAAATCAAAGGGTTGAGCTAAAATAGCTTGGCCCTTTATTT
>JAPKDL010000084.1 GCA_028822585.1 Alphaproteobacteria bacterium
CACACAACGCCGCAGCCGTTTGCGCCGTCGTGCCGGCAACAAAATGCTGCGTAAGACGGGCCTACTTAACTACTTGCTGTGCCGACTCTTTCTCACACCATCCTATGTAACCATTAATCAGCTTTATTTGGGACAGCACCGTAATTAAAAACTCTATTTCGGGATTTTTATTAACAATTTCGGTGCTAAATCGGCCTTGCATACCGCCAAACGATAACGCAAGGTTCAGTCAATAAACCATATCAAACAAACACACTTGGGGAGTGGGAAAATGGCGCCCAAAAGCGATATCGAAATTGCGCGCGACGCAAAGATGAGGCCGATTGGCGAGATTGCCGATGCACTTAACATTCCCCGAGACAGCTTACTGCAATACGGCCCTTATAAATCGAAAATTTCCTACGATTATATTAGCTCGCTTAAGGATAAACCGGACGGGAAATTGATCCTCGTCACAGCGGTTACGCCAACCCCGGCAGGCGAAGGCAAAACGACCACGTCAGTGGGCCTAGGCGACGGCTTGAACCGGATCGGCAAAAAGACCATTACGTGCTTACGCGAGCCAAGCCTCGGCCCGTGTTTTGGCATGAAAGGCGGGGCTGCTGGTGGAGGTTACGCCCAAGTGGTTCCCATGGAAGACATCAACCTGCACTTTACGGGGGATTTCCACGCCATTGGCGCCGCGCATAATCTGCTGTCCGCGTTGATCGACAACCATATCTACTGGGGCAACGCGTTGAATATTGACGCCAGACGGGTGTCTTGGCGCCGTGTCGTGGATATGAACGACCGTGCGCTGCGCGATGTGGTCTTGTCGTTGGGCGGCGTCGCCAACGGTTTCCCCCGGCAATCCGGCTTCGACATCACGGTTGCTTCGGAAATCATGGCGATCTTCTGTCTATCCGTTGATTTGAAGGACTTGCAGACCCGCCTGAGCAATATCGTCGTCGCGTATACGCGAGACCGGGAACCCGTTCGCGCCCGTGACTTGAAAGCCGAAGGCCCCATGACGGCGCTTCTGAAAGACGCGTTGATGCCCAATCTGGTGCAAACCCTGGAAAACAACCCGTCCTTTATCCATGGTGGTCCCTTCGCCAATATCGCCCATGGCTGTAATTCGGTCATCGCGACGAAAACAGCTTTGAAGCTGGCCGATTATGTTGTGACGGAAGCCGGTTTCGGTGCCGATTTGGGCGCCGAAAAATTCTTTAACATTAAATGCCGCAAGGCCGGATTGCGCCCCGACGCCGCCGTCATCGTCGCCACCGTGCGCGCGCTTAAAATGCATGGCGGCGTGGCGCGCGCCGATTTAGGTGAAGAAAACGTTGAGGCCGTCAAACAAGGTTTGGAAAACCTGGGACGCCACGTGAAAAACGTCAGCAGTTTCGGCGTTCCCGTCGTCGTGGGGATCAACCAGTTCATCGCCGACAGCCAAGCTGAAATGGACGCAGTTCTTTCGTATTGCGACACCATTGGAGTGGACGCCTTTGTAAACTCCCATTGGGCCGATGGCGGCGCGGGCATTGAAGCCATGGCAGCGAAAGTCGCTGAATTAGCCGACGGCGGGACAGCTGATTTCAAACCACTTTACGAAGACAAGCTGCCGCTGTTCGACAAAATTCAATCCATCGTCACAAATATCTATGGCGCAACCGAAGCGACAGCGGAAAAACGTATACTTGACCAATTGGCGCAATTTGAGAAAGATGGGTATGGTGACGCTCCGATCTGCATGGCCAAAACGCAATACAGCTTCTCCATAGACCCCAGTTTAAAAGGTGCCCCCGAAGGCCATGTCGTGCCCATCCGTGAGGTTCGGTTGTCCGCCGGTGCCGAATTCGTCGTCGTCATATGTGGCGATATCATGACGATGCCCGGATTGCCGCGCGTGCCAGCGGCGAACAGCATTTCGGTCAATGAGCAAGGAGAAATCGAAGGCCTTTTCTAAATTGGCGCATACGCTAGTGTGATGATTCACGATAAATTCATGAATGGTATTTCTCGATCAGGACACTAGATTGTAACACCTATTTATCACGGCCGAAGCCCCTGGAGACTCCATGTCCGAAGCCGCTCTAATACCCACAAAACGACGCCACCCAGGACAAGGGCGGCGCAAGACCCGGTCTGCCCCAAAAGGTCGGCAACTTGATCACGTCGCACTGGAAGGCGTCCAGGCTTTGCTGGGGGATCGACCACGTGACCGTGACTTGCTGATAGAGCACTTGCATCTAATACAGGACGCCCTTCACTGCCTGCCCGCGGATTATTTGACGGCGCTGGCGCATGAGATGCGATTGCCACTGTCCGAAGTCTATGAAGTCGCGTCGTTTTACGCTCATTTTGACATCATCAAAGATGACGACCCTGCTCTCCCGAACCTGACCATCCGGGTATGCGCCAGTTTGAGTTGCGCCTTGTCGGGCGGTCAAGCTTTGCAAAATGACCTCCTCGCCAAATACGGGTCAGATGTGCGCGTGGTCCCCGCGCCTTGTATGGGAAGATGTGACAGCGCCCCAGTGGCGGAAGTCGGTCACCGACATGTCGGCCCGGCGAGTGTGGACGCCGTCGACGCCGTCGTCCAATCCGGCAATTTCCACCCCAAGCCTACTTTGTATCAAGACCTGGATGCTTACTGCAGCGACGGCGGTTACTCCTTGCTGAAATCCTGTCTGGCGGGCGACAAAACCGCCACCGACGTCATAGCCATTATGGAAGACTCATCCATCCGCGGGCTTGGCGGCGCAGGATTTCCCACGGGTCGAAAATGGGGACTGGTTCGCGCCGAAGCCAAACCACGTTATATGGCGGTCAATGCGGATGAGGGCGAACCGGGAACCTTCAAGGACCGCACATATCTGGAGCAGGCCCCGCACCGTTTTCTAGAAGGCATGTTGATCGCCGCATGGGCAGTCGAAGCGGAACGTATATACATCTATCTAAGAGACGAATACCCGCATATCCGGGATATTCTTTTAACAGAATTATCCAAACTTGAAACGGCTGGGCTCACCAGGAACACCGAAATAATCCTTCGACGTGGCGCGGGCGCCTATATTTGCGGCGAAGAATCTGCAATGATCGAAAGCATCGAGGGCAAACGCGGCCTACCTCGGCACCGCCCCCCTTATGTCGCTCAAGTCGGCCTATTTAACCGCCCTACCTTGGTCAACAATGTAGAAACGCTGTACTGGGTACGCGATATCATCGAAAAAGGTGCCGCGTGGTTTTCCAGCGAAGGCCGAAACGGCGGCGTCGGCATGCGCAGTTATTCGGTGTCCGGGCGTGTGCGCAATCCTGGCGTCAAATTCGCCCCGGCCGGGATTACCGTGCGCCAGCTAATTGACGAATATTGCGACGGCATGGCGGACGGTCATGACTTCAAGGCTTACCTTCCCGGTGGTGCTTCAGGCGGCATTCTACCGGCATCCAAGGCAGATTTACCGTTAGAATTTGGTAAACTTGAAGAATTTGGCAGTTTTGTCGGATCCCATGCGGTGGTCATTTTATCGAACCATGACAACATGCACGATGTTGCGTTAAATCTGATGCGGTTTTTCGAAGATGAAAGCTGTGGTCAATGCACGCCGTGTCGTGTTGGCACCGAAAAAGCCGTAAAGCTGATGGAGCGACCAAAATGGGACACGGGTTTGCTTGAAGAACTAGGTCACGCCATGGCCGACGCCTCGATTTGTGGGCTGGGGCAAGCAGCGGCGAACCCTGTCTTTTCCGTGTTGCGCTACTTTCCTGAGGATGTGACATGAGCGAAAATCCCACCTTCACTCCTACCACCTTCACGCTTAATGGCGACATAGTAGAAGCCGCGCCCGACGAAACCATCTGGCAGGTCGCAAACCGTCTTGACGTAGAAATCCCGCATTTATGCTACGCGCCGGAACCGGACTATCGCGCCGATGGCAATTGCCGTGCCTGTATGGTCGAAATCGAAGGCGAACGTGTACTCGCGGCCTCCTGTATTCGTACGCCCACGCCGGGTATGGTCGTGAACTCGACGTCGTCTCGAGCCAAATCCGCGCGCAAAATGGTGTTTGAACTGCTTACGGCCGATCAACCGGACCGCGCTGTCGCGCATGATCCAGAGTCAAAGTTTTGGCAGTGGGCAGATGCCACAGAGGTCACCAACAGCAGGTTTCCCCAACGGGATGTGCCGGAGGCCGACAGCAGCCATCGCGCCATGGCCGTCAATTTGGACGCCTGTATCCAGTGCAATCTATGTGTACGCGCCTGCCGTGAAGTGCAGGTTAATGATGTCATCGGTATGGCCTACCGGGGCGCGGGAAGCAAAATTGTCTTCGATTTTGACGACCCCATGGGCGATAGTTCCTGCGTTGCATGCGGCGAATGCGTCCAAGCCTGCCCCACAGGCGCCTTGATGGAATCCGCCTTGGTTGATGAAAAGGGTGTCGGCAAACCCACCCCGTTGGATGAAGTCGAAAGCGTTTGCCCCTATTGCGGCGTCGGCTGTCAGCTCACCTATCAAATCGCAGACAATGAAATTGTCGCAGTTCAAGGCCGCAGTGGTCCCGCCAACCGAAATCGACTTTGCGTCAAAGGCCGGTTTGGCTTTGACTACGTTCGCCATCCCCACCGCTTGACGGTGCCATTGGTCCGCCGGGACGATGCACCCAAACTAGCAGACGCCGACATCGACCCGGCCAACCCCTGGACACATTTCCGCGAAGCCAGTTGGGATGAAGCCTTGGCACTAGCGGGCGGTGGCTTGAAAAGCATTCGGAACCGGGATGGTGGTGGTGCGCTGGCTGGATTTGGATCCGCGAAAGGCTCCAACGAAGAGGCTTATTTGTTTCAAAAGCTGGTACGGACCGGGTTTGGTACCAACAACGTCGATCACTGCACCCGACTATGCCATGCGTCCTCTGTCGCAGCCTTGATGGAAGGCATCGGCTCTGGAGCGGTCACCGCCCCGTTCACCGCTTGCAAGGATTCCGACGTCATCATCGTTATTGGCGCAAATCCGACGGAGAACCATCCGGTCGCAGCGACATTTTTTAAGCAAGCGGTCAAACGCGGCGCAACGTTAATTGTTATGGACCCGCGCGGGCAGGCGCTCAAACGTCACGCAACCCACATGCTACAATTTTCACCCGGCGCGGATGTGGCAATGCTCAACGCCCTGCTCAACGTCATCATCACCGAAGATTTATACGATAAACAATATGTCGAATCGCAAACTGAAGGGTTCGCGCAACTCAAAGAGCACATTACGGACTTCACCCCCGAAGCTATGGCCGAAATCTGTGGTGTTGATGCGGACATTCTGCGCGTTGTTGCGCGCACCTACGCAAGGGCGGAATCCGCGATTATATTCTGGGGCATGGGGATTTCCCAGCATATCCACGGCACCGACAATGCCCGTTGCCTGATTGCGTTGTCGTTGATCACCGGACAGGTTGGACGGCCCGGCAGCGGCCTCCATCCCTTACGCGGACAAAACAACGTTCAGGGCGCGTCGGATGCGGGCCTAGTGCCGATGTTTTATCCCGACTACCAAAAAGTTGACGCGGAACCCACCCGCGACAAATTCTTAAACGCCTGGGGCGGTTCGCTCGACCCCGAACGGGGCCTGACAGTTGTTGAAATCATGGACGCCGTCCATAACAACGAGATCAAGGGCATGTACATCATGGGTGAAAACCCGGCCATGTCAGACCCAGATGCGAACCATGCACGCGCCGCCTTGGCGAAACTAGAACACCTTGTCGTCCAGGATTTGTTTCTAACCGAAACCGCCTTTCACGCCGATGTTGTTCTACCCGCCTCCGCGTGGCCGGAAAAAGACGGCACCGTCACCAATACCAACCGTCAGGTGCAAATGGGTCGCCGCGCGCTCGACCTTCCCGGCGAAGCGCGTCAGGATTGGTGGATTATTCAGGAAATTGCCCGTCAAATCGGCCTCGATTGGTCCTATGAACATCCTCGCGATGTCTTCGCCGAAATGACCCAAGTCATGGACTCACTCAACAACATCAGCTGGGACCGCGTGGCGCGGGAAAGCTCCGTCACCTATCCTGTGGATGGGCCCGACGTCCCCGGTAATGAAATCGTTTTTGGCGACGGCTTCCCCACAGCAAATGGCCGGGGCAAGTTAACACCCGTCACCATCATTCCTCCCGGCGAACAACCTGACGCCGATTTCCCCCTGGTGCTGACCACAGGGCGTCAATTGGAACATTGGCACACCGGTGCCATGACCCGACGTTCAGCCATCCTTGACCATTTGGAGCCCGAGGCCATCGCCCAGGTATCGTCGCGCGACCTGTTCCGGCTTGGGTTGAAGCCCGGCGACATGGTGCGGGTAGAAACCCGGCGTGGCATGATCGACCTCAAGGCGCGTGTCGACGGCGCCATCCCGGAGGGCTTGATTTTTATTCCTTTCTGTTTCGCTGAAGCGCCTGCAAATTTTTTAACGAACCCACAGCTCGACCCCTTTGGAAAAATTCCGGAGTTTAAATATTGCGCCGCAAGAATTTCAAAACCAAAAAACTCCACCGCAAAATAAGAAGTTAAATAAGTATTAATTTAAAATTCTTAGGCCGTTACCTCTACTATTTTTGCATTGCTGCAATGCAAATTTTATTCATGATTTTTTCAACTTTCAGGCGTACAAACCTTCGCAACAGATACCACAACTGGTTGCGGAGACCACGTTATGAAGACCCTCTCAAAATTTGAAAACGCCTATCGCCAGCACGACATTTCAAACTTTCTAGATCTTTCCGTGACTATCGGCAAAAATATCGCCCGCCTGTTCAAGATGCCACGTAAACGTTAATCAATTCCCGCCGTCAGGTCGTATAACGTTAGCTTTGGCCAAATCGACACCCAGTTCTTTTGCGCCACCCGGGCCCGATAAACATCCAGCGGAAACCCCGGTGCCGGGTGCACCTCCAGCCCCAGTAAATCCCGCACCCCATAACACGACACGAAACGAACCTGGCCATCATCACCCAACCGGACCGCGATCGCGGTCACGCCTTCTGGCCAGTGACGCATGGAGTCCAACGTACTTGTAGCGTGGGGATTACCAAACTTTTCATGCATGCGCGCCTGATTTCGTACCGACCACGGGACCAGCGGCATAACGTCAATTAACGCCGCTTCGAACGCGTGCTCCAACGCAGTTGTTTGGTTTTCCACATCGAAATAAATGACATCGACATCGTTCAACAACGAAGGCCGAAGATATCCATGCAGCGCGTCCCAGACCTTATTGCGCACAAACCCCGCCCCTACCCAGGCATTTGTAGGTCCGAAGGTCCGGACGGCACCGAGAACCTCAATCATCCAGCTATCAGCTTCAATCAAACTAATGATATCACCGGACGACGCTAGCGGGATGGGAGGGCCAGTTCGCCGCATTGGACTTCGACCGCCCTATTTAAAGGCGGGCATCACGTCTCGGGTAATTACGCGTAGGCTGTTCTTTACTTGCGCCTCGGTCAACATACCGCCCGCGTTCATTTCCGCCGTAATGCCATCAATGCCCAGTACGTCGCGCCATTCCTGCAACCTTTCGATGAGCTGTGGCCCCGTCCCAAACGCGACCCGGTCCCGCAAAATATCATCATAGGAGAGTGATGATAATGTAGCCGCCGTTTTGCTACGCTCTGCATTCCCACCTTTCGGACTCCCTACCGCCACCATCTTCGCCTGGCGATCGAAGTAATAGGTAATGTTATCTTTTGGTTCTGAAATCGCCGCCGCTTCCGTGTCGGCGCCGTAAACTGGCACGCGCAAATAGACGCTGCTTTCGCCTTCATGGCCGCATTCGCGCCACGTTTCGCGGTAAACGTTAATGTTACGGGTCAACGCTTCCAGACCATCGCCGCGCAAGCCAACGAACAACGGCAATCCTTCTTGCGCCACTATTTTAAAGGTCGCGGCCGAGGACGCCGCCATACGCATGGGTGGATGGGGCCGCTGCACTGGTTGCGGCACGACCAAAGCGTCGGTCACCTTGTAGTGTTTCCCATCGAAGGAAAATTTCTCACCTGACCAAGCGGCACGCAGAATTTTAAGCGCCTCATCAAAACGTTCCTGACTTTCCGCATAATCAATATTGTATGTGTTGTAAGAGCGCACAAACCCGCTGCGGCCAATTCCGAAATCAAACCGCCCACCACTAATATGATCGACGGTCGCCGCTTCTTCCGCAATACGCAATGGATTGTTCAACGGAAGGACATAAACCGCCATGCCGATCCGCATCCGTTTGGTGCGTGCCGCTAAGGCACTTGCGACGACAATCGGCGATGACAACACTGAACGTTGTGGCGAAAAATGAAACTCGGACAGCCAGGCACTGTCCATCCCCCAAGCCTCGGCGGCGTCCACGAGGTCTAAACCTTCGCGAAAAGCCGCCGCATCGGACCCACCATTACGGAAACCGAACTCCATGAACATTCCAAAATGCATTCGAAAACCCTAACACCCGTATTCCCATTGCACAACAAAGCGCATCCGATGCGGGGAATAAAGCGTGTCTAGTCTCTTTTTCACCCTGACCGACGATTTAAGCGCTATGTCGCAGAACAACAGGAATCCGTTCGGGCTTGCGCGGCGCGACATATGAGGTGGAGAAAACCGGAATTAGGTCACCTCCCGGCGATAGACTGTACGTTCGCGGTCCAAACTGCTGTCTTTATAGTCGGTACGATCGCAGTAATTGGAAAGATCATGGCGTTTCATGCAAAAATTATAGAGAACGTTATCCCCAATGCGTCGGAGCGTTTAATTAACCGCTTTGCTGAGTAGCTATTTCGCCGTAATTAAGAACTCTCACCTGAAGGCACCATGGTTTAGCTGATTGCCATCTAGGCAAGAAGAATTAGTGTTGTCGCTGGCCTTATAGCGGATTGAAATCGAGTCGCTCTGGGCTAGGAAAAACCTAATTAGAGAATTTAGACATCAACGTTGCATGAACTTCTGGGCTAACAAACTGGCGTACGTCGCCACCTAACTTTGCGATTTCCTTCACTAAACCAGACGAAATGAATTGGTTTCGATCTGACGCCATTAGAAATGCTGTTTCGATGTCAGGTTTAAGGTAGCTGTTCATCGACGCCATTTGAAATTCATACTCAAAATCCGAGACGGCGCGAAGCCCTCGGATCAACATTGTTGCGTTGCTGCTAACGGCGAAGTCGGTCAATAAATTATTAAAGGACCTTACCTTGATAAGAGCTCCACCATTAATGGACGCAGTCTCCTGGGTCACCATTTCAACCCGCTCTTCAGCAGAGAATAGTGGATTTTTACCAATATTTTGCGCAACACCAACGATGAGAACGTCAACCATATGCTTCGCAGCGCGGGAAATAATATCCATGTGCCCATTTGTTATCGGGTCGAATGTTCCAGGATATATACCAATCCGCGTTCCAGACATTTTACGCATCCTCTCCTTCGTTGCCACTGGCGCCGTCTTCACCATGTGGTTCTGTTTCAGTCTCTTCAGATTGCGTCACGTCTCGTAGGCGTGTTGCTGAAACAACTTTGGCGTCCGCCCCCACATTAAATAGCGTTACGCCTTGTGTCCGTCTGCTGGCAATTCGAACATTGTGGATCGGACAGCGTATTAATTGGCCATTGTCGGTCACCAACATGACCTGGTCATCCGGTTCGACGGGAAATGTCGCTGTCACATCCCCGTTTCGCTCGGTGATTTCTAAATTAGCAATCCCTTTGCCACCACGCTTCGCAATACGGTACTCGTAGGCGGATGTCCGTTTTCCAAAGCCTTTTTCCGTAACGGTTAGAATAAATTGCTCATTTTCGGCCAATGTCGCGAAATCTGGATTGCCGTTGTTTATTTCTACAGGTTCCATTATTTCTTCGGCACTATTCGAAACCCCTTCCGCACGACGAGACGCAGCGGAGGCGCGAAGATAAGCATCGCGAATTTCCATATCGATTTCTGCATGACGGAGTATCGACATCGCTATGACATTATCACCCTTGTCCAATCTTATACCTCGAACGCCTGTCGACGTCCGTCCACTAAACACTCGGACTTCCGTAACCGGAAAACGGATGCACATGCCTTTATGTGTCACCAACAAAATATCATCGTTTTCTGTGCATGTCCGGACCCGTACAAGTTTGTCACCGTCATCCAATTTCATCGCAATCTTGCCATTCGACATAATATTGGTGAAATCATTGAGTGTGTTCCGGCGGATGTTACCACTAGCCGTGGTGAAGACGACGTGAAAGTCGCTCCAAGTATCCTCTTCTTCTGGCAACACCATGACAGTCGAAATAGTTTCACCTTCTTCGAGCGGCAATAGGTTCACCATCGCCTTGCCGCGCGCTTGAGGACTCCCCATAGGGAGCCTATAGGCCTTTAATTGATAGACTATGCCCCGTGAAGAAAAAAACAAAACAACCGCATGAGTCGAAGATACGAAGACTTCCTGCACAAAATCTTCGTCACGGGTCGACATACCAGAACGCCCTTTGCCGCCACGGTTTTGAGCGCTATAGGTCGATAATGGGACACGTTTGATATAACCGCCATGCGTGACGGTGATAATCATTTCTTCCCGCTGGATCAAATTTTCTAAATCGTGTTCAAATTCAGCGTCTTCAATTTCAGTGCGTCGCGCGTCCCCAAATTTTTCTTTTATTTCCTGCAATTCCTTGCGAGAAACATCCAGCAACCGATCTCGATTTTTAAGAATATCCAGGAAACCCTCAATCCGCTTTGACAGTTCTCTCGCTTCTTCCGCGAGCTTGTCGCGTTCCATCCCTGTCAAACGTTGTAACCGCAACTCCAGAATAGCGCGGGCTTGAGTTTCTGAAAGACGATACTGGTCATCGACGACCTGTCGACCAGGCTCATCAATAAGTTTGATGAATTCGGCAACATCCTCCGCTGGCCAGTCACGTTCCATAAGATGCGTCCGCGCGGTCGCCGGGTCAGGGGCGCGTCGAATAAGTTCGATCACGGGGTCAATATTGGAAATAGCAACAAGAAGCCCCGCCAAGATATGTGCGCGTTCTCTCGCTTTTTTAAGTTCAAAATCGGTGCGGCGCGTAATAACTTCTTCACGAAACTCCACAAATGCAACGATAATTTCGCGGATATTCATCAGCTCGGGCCGTTGCCCCCGTAAGGCAAGCGAATTAACGCCAAAACTGGTCTGGAGCGGCGTGTACCGGAATAATTGCGCTAAAACGACGGCGTAATTAGCGTCCCGCTTTAATTCTATGACGACTCGAACGCCATGCCGGTCCGATTCATCACGAAGATCAGAAATGCCTTCGATGGTTTTGTCGCGCACAACTTCAGCAATGCGCTCAACCATCCGAGCTTTATTCACCTGATAGGGAACTTCCGTAACAATAATTGCTTCACGGTTTTTACCAAAATTTTCCATGTTCGTGCGGCCGCGCATAATCACAGACCCGCGTCCGGTGTGATAAGCCGCACGAATGCCGGACCTACCAAGAATCAACCCGCCAGTTGGAAAATCCGGCCCCGGCATAATTTCAAGAATTTCATCAATTGTTAGCCCTGGGTTGTCGAGATATGCGAGGCAAGTGTCGACAACTTCCCCAAGGTTATGTGGCGGAATATTTGTCGCCATCCCAACCGCAATGCCGCCAGCGCCGTTTACAAGTAAATTCGGGAACCGTGCGGGAAGAACCGTCGGTTCCTGAGACGTTTCATCATAATTGCCTTGAAAATCTACGGTTTCTTTGTCGATGTCATCCAACAATGATTCTGCCGACAGCGCCAGACGCGCTTCGGTGTAACGCATAGCGGCGGCACGGTCACCATCCATCGATCCGAAATTTCCCTGCCCATCGATCAGCGGCAAGCGCATGGAGAAAGATTGCGCCATTCGAACCATGGCGTCGTAAATCGATTGGTCACCATGTGGGTGATATTTACCCATGACATCGCCAACGATTCTCGCTGACTTCCGATACGGCTTAGTAGAATCGTAACCACCTTCCTTCATCGCATATAAAATACGGCGGTGAACCGGTTTAAGTCCGTCTCTAACATCAGGGAGCGCACGACTCACAATTACGCTCATTGCATAATCGAGATAGGAGCGTTTCATCTCCTCTTCGATGGTGACCTGACTAATGTCTGACGGTAGCGTCGGTATATCGTTCAATGTGTTTCAAATGGGTTGGGATCGGTCAATGAAAGACACGAATCCTGGAAGAATAGAGTTCGCCACAAGGCGCGGAACAAACTAGCGGATGGAAACAAAAATTAGCAGATTCAAACTGCGCCAACAATGAATTACAGCAAATATTCTTTAGTATTCGATAATAAAAAAACCGCGACGTCTAAATTAGGGAATCCGCACAAACATTCAATCCAAATGTAACCAGGAAACCCTAGTAAAAGGTGAGTTTGAGTCGACGGTTTTAAAGCCTTTTAACGCTATCCTCCGTCTTTTCAGTTGGGTAGAATTCACCCACCGAACTGGGTACGATGACTAGCGGGATTACACCCTCCAACCTATTTTTTGTCAACGTCCTCGGGGTGCCGCTCCGATAACGCCATATTATTACGATTGGGTCCTTATGTACCCGTGCAACCAATCACGCGAACGCGAACCGCCTTTAATTTCTTCGAGTGAACAGCGACGTCATTGACCTCCGTCCATCCCTCTTCCATCATTAAAGCGCTGTCAAAATAAATACAAAACGTCTCGGATTTGCGCTGTCCTCGTTTGGCAGCCTTCCTCTTGACTACCTTTCTTCATTGGCTTTGGCTTCGCCATTTTCTTCGTGGGCTTAATCGTCTTTAATTTTTATAGGCCAATTGAGCCAATATGGCGTTTTTAGGAAGCCCCATCGCCTTATTAAGCCTTTATTACAGGCGCTATATATTTGGACTGCATATTTCCTTCAAGCTCCTGCGCCAGCAGTCAAATTTTGCGTGCGTCTTGGCCATGAGCTCCAACGTCATTGCCACAGCGAACCTAACCAAGGCCTCCCGAACCCTCGCACGTGCATCCCGCAAAAAACCGCAATCTTTATTGGAATAATGACGATCATAAATACCGTTAGGATCAACGCCTTTACTCTTCCCCGACATTGCGGCGCGCCTGGTGATAACGCCCGCGCCTATATAATCGCCTTCTTTATGTTCCGCCTTTGCTAACGCCACATATACTTTATAAATGCCGTGTTAAAGTATTGCCTGCGGGCTCTTTATTTTTGAAACGTTATTAATTGAGGCTACCTTCAGGACTTGCACCAAGAAGGAAGGCAGTCGCCCCAAGCAAGGGCCGACAACAAAACTTTATAATTAAATCTGCAAAATAGTGATCAACACTCTCCGCGCAATTGACATTACAGGTACCAAGCGTTTGAGCCTAGAGAGTGATTTAAAGTTTCGCTATCAGCGCCTCATCGTTACTTTATGTCTATGACCACGCGGCGATTTTGAAAATTCTTCACACTATCGCCCGTTTTTTCAGCAGGGTTTTTCTCTCCCATAGCCGCCGGTTCGATAATCAACCAATTCACGCCAGCCTTTCGCAAAGCTGCATCTACGGCTTTCACGCGTTTATCGGCCAAAATCCTATTGTACCCTTTGTTCCCAGATGTATCGGTGTGTCCCGCGACAACCACTCTGATGGTTTTTGTATTCTTAATTTTATACACGGATTTCTTTAATTCAGCGTTCGCTTCGTCGCCGATTGCAGCGCTATTAAAATCAAAATAGAGCGTGTAGGACGAGGGCAATTTTTTCGCTTGGCCCATTTTGAATTTTTTGTAGGCCGATAACGTAGCGTTGGTATTCGATTTAATCGACGCCTGCTGCTTTGCGGCCTTGGCGGCTTTACCCGAAGATTTCGCCTTTTTCGATGCGGCGGCTTTTTTGTATTTTTCATAGGCGCCTAAAGTCGCGTCGGTATTTGACTTAATCGACGCCTGCTGCTTTGCGGCCTTGGCGGCTTT
>JAPKDL010000227.1 GCA_028822585.1 Alphaproteobacteria bacterium
CCGCATACCCGTTCGCGGTATCGATGAAATTAACGCCTGCGTCGCGCGCGGAGCCTACGATCTGGTCAGCGACCTTTAGGCTTGTTTCCCGGCCAAACAACATTGTGCCCAGACAAAGCGGCGACACGGCGAGGCCGCTATGGCCAAGGTTCCGATATTTCATCATGCGAATTTCCCGTAAGCTTTTCTGAGCGCAGCTTACTCGTATCAAACCGTTCGGCAAAGTTGTGAATGCGCCGCGCGGCGTGTAAATGAATGGGAGAGCAGAGAAAAGGAAGATGTGATGTCGCGGGAATACCCGGACCGGCCCTTTGTCGGCGTTGGCGTGGTGATTTGGCGAGGCGATGAATTGTTGCTGATCCAGCGAGGCAAGGAACCGCGTAGAGGCCAATGGAGCATTCCTGGTGGTATGCAGGAATTAGGAGAGACGACGTGCGAAGCGGCTCTCCGGGAAGTCCGGGAGGAAACCAACCTCGACATTGAAGTTACACATATGCTTGATGTCATCGACACCATCAGCCGGGATGACGATGGCCGCGTACGGATGCAATACGTATTGATCGATTTTGCGGCGGAATGGCGTGGTCGAGAAGCAATCGCCGGGTCCGACGCCATGGGGGTCCGTTGGGTTCGACGTGAGAATTTGCCCGAATACGAGTTGTGGTCGGAAACCTTGCGTATAATCGATAAATCTGCCGAGCTCAGGTGAGGCAGGAAACCCGCGCCACATTGATAGGTGGAACAGCCGTGCTGATGTGGGGCGTGCTGGCGTTGTTGACCACATGGAGTGGTGCCGTGCCGCCGTTCCAATTGGTCGCCATGGCGTTTTCCATCGCCTTCGTATTGTGCGCTGCAACATGGATGTTCTGCGGTGTCGACCCGCGCCAATTTCTGCGCCATCCGGCACCGGTGTGGCTGCTTGGGATTGGTGGATTGTTTGGCTATCATTTTTTCTATTTCATGGCGCTTCGTAACGCGCCGCCGGTCGAAGCCGGGCTGATTGCGTATTTATGGCCGTTGTTAATTGTAGTGTTTTCCGCCTTGTTGCCGGGCGAGCATTTGACCTGGCGCCATGTGGTGGGCGCAATGGCTGGGTTGGTCGGCACGGGATTACTGCTGACCGATGGCGGCGTGGTGCATTTTCAATCAAACTATACGCTGGGTTATGTCGCGGCGGGAGCGTGCGCGGTGACCTGGTCCGGTTATTCGATCCTCAGCCGCCGGTTTGCCGATGTGCCCACGGACACAGTCGGATGGTTTTGCGGCGCGGCGGCTGTGTTAGGCACCTTCTGCCACATCATGTTTGAAACAACAGTGTGGCCGGATAGCATGGGGCAATGGCTGGCGGTCGTGGGACTGGGATTAGGGCCAGTAGGCGCGGCATTCTTTGCCTGGGACATTGGCGTCAAGCGTGGCGACATAAAATTACTGGGCGTGCTGTCCTACGCGGCGCCGTTGATTTCCACGCTGTTGTTGATCGCGTTTGGTCAAGGCGCGGCGAGTTGGGTCGTGGCGGTGGCGTGTATCTTGATTGTTGGCGGTGCCTTGTTTGCGGCGCGTGACATGGTGTTGAAAAAGGGGCCGGTTTAATGGCGCAACTCGTCGTCTTCGATTGCCACGGCGTCCTGGTCGGTAGTGAAGCCCTGTCATCAGTAATTTATGCGGAAACCTTGACGGCGTTTGGTTGCGCCATCGACGCCGAAACGCGCACATGCGCGGCACAGGAGTCGACATCGTAACGCGTTGCGGAAAACGCATTGACCGGACACGCGGACAAACACGGTTGATCGGCACAGTCCACGCATGGACTTACACCTAGTTCATAGGGGGGAGTTCCAGTTTTTCGTTGAAAATAAACGCTCCGCGATAGGCGTGCCACAATCCGTATTCAGGATGGATTGTTATGCGGGTCGGCGAGATATGAGCCGGTTCAGCCTTTATTGCTCAGCACAGGAAGGGCGCATAGGGTGGGCTGTCGAACGGGAAAATCGCGTGCGCGCCGAACGTGGCGGCGACGGGGTCCAAGATACGTTGCGTCCAGGCGTCAAGCGGGGTGGGTCCACCGGCCTCGCGGGCTTGCGAATATGCTCGCCACATCGCCGGGCCTGCATTTCCGATGATAAGGATCGTCTGCCCAGGCGCGTCATCCGTGGCGGTGGGATGAAACCCGTCACGCGGCATAAACCCCTGAATGGTGAGTGCCTTCGCGATATCCTCATATGTCGTCATGCCTTAGTTTAGTAAACTTGGGCCTTTGTATGCTATCGTAAAAGCCATGTGGACCGATGTCGTCGATCTTAATGAATTTTATCGCTCTGCGTTGGGTCGAACAGCGCAGCGGATAATTCGTCCGCGCATTCGGGCGTTATGGCCAAATGTGCGCGGCATGAGCGTGCTGGGCTTAGGCTACGCTGCGCCATACCTAACTCCATTTCGCGGCGAGGCTGCGCGCACCTTGGCGGTCATGCCCCCCAGCCAGGGTGCCATGCCGTGGCCGCGGGATGAACCGGGGTTGGTCAGCCTTGCCGACGAGGTTGAATTGCCGTTCGAGGATTTATCCATCGACCGGTTGTTATTGGTTCACGCGGTGGAATGCGGCGAACAACTCCGCGCCATGATGCGCGAAGCCTGGCGAGTGCTGTCGGAAAGTGGTCGGATGATTGTCGTCGTTCCCAACCGACGCGGCATCTGGTCTCGGGTCGAAGGCA
>JAPKDL010000228.1 GCA_028822585.1 Alphaproteobacteria bacterium
GCCAGTAGCGCCAGGGTTCAGGATATTGACGGTGACGCCGGTACCTTCTAAATCCCGCATCCAGATTTCAGACGCCATTTCGAGTGCGGATTTTGAGGCGCCATAGGGCGACCCGCCGGCGCGGTTCATGGGTGTTAGGCGGGTTGTTACGTTGACAATCCGGCCCCATCCTCTGGCAATCATGTGGGGTGCGGCGTAACGCGCCATACGGTCGTGGGCGACAAAGTTGGTGTCGATGACGTCTTGGATGACATCGTCGGACAGGTTCCAGAATTTCGCGGGTTCGGCACCCTCTAAAAATCGACCCGGATAGGCGTAGGAGGGCAGGAGACCCGCATTGTTGATGAGAATATCAAGTCTGGAAAAAGACGCCAGCGCGGCCTCAATGACACGTAGGCAATCATTGGATTGACGAATATCAGCAGTGATGCCGGATAGCGTGCCTGTCTTCGGTCGGGTGGCGCTGGAAAGGGATGCCGCTTCCTTCTCGAGCTGTTCCAGATTTTCATCGATGATGTCAGTAGCGATGACATTTGCGCCGGCTTCCACCAGCGCCAGCGCCATCGCCTGGCCAAGTCCGCGTCCGCTGCCAGTGACAATAGCGACCTTACCGTCGAGCCTGATGTTATCCGTCATGACCTGTTCCTTATACGATTGCCCTTTCGACTTAGCTTATGTGGCTATTCCCCAATGTACAAAATCTAGTGGCGTCATCAAAATAGATGACCCTCGTCCGTTTTGATCGGTTACCCCACCAGATCAATAAGTAAGTGAGCGCCCGTATGTTGATCGACCATAACGGCGAGAACGCCTCCATGATAGAAGCTCAGGGGGAATATTGAATGCGGGAGCGCGGAGATGAAAAGGGCGCCACGATTTGGAAACGGGTTATCGACGCCGTGGTGGACGCGGACCCGTTGACGGCTGCGCGGTCGGATTAGAGGTGTTATTTAGAGGCCGGATTTTGTCTTGCGCTTCGAGATCGTCGAAAATTTTTTCGATGACGCGGTTCATCAATCGGCGGCCATTATCGGGGCCAAATTCCTGTGCATGCAGGTAACAGGCGGCGCGGGTCACGCGGTAGCAAACTTCGCCATGTTCCTCTTTATTTTCGGCAGCCTCCATCGCTTCGGCAATCAACGCAACCAAACGACGGTCGAAATCCTTTAACGCCATGACTCAAGCCTTGTATGGTAGAAATTGAGAGGCAACCTAATGTTAGGCTTGGTATATGTCTAGAGTTCCTGTGAGTATGATTTGAGAGCGCCGATTAATTCAAGAGTATGGAAAGGTTCATCGTGTTGGAAGCTGCTAAATCTGGACGTTATGATCCTCGATATGGAAACGAAGACGAACGGGAATTCGAACCGACAAGACGGCCCCGCGCGTTTTCACTGGAATAGAATACTGTCAAAGATGCAAAAATTACTTTGCTGGAACGCGGGTACCGCTTTGTGTGGGTCTGTGACTGAGTGGAGTAAGCCGTCACTAATCCGGTTAAAAACGGTTCTATGCGCGACGGTGTGAGCCGCGATGGTGCGGCATTACGACGTCGGAGGAAAGTTGCTCTCGCCGTGACGCTTGGGCTTATTTTGGTGATTGGGTCGGTTGTAGGTTGGGGCACTGCTAAATTTTTAATTAATCTGGAAGATCAGGGGCCAAGTGTAACGTTGCCTGAAACCGGCAAGCATAAAAAGAAAACAAATCAGACGACGGGGTCGAAGCGAAATGCCCCGGCGCAAATGGGCTCACATACGCTTCCAGTGGACAGTTATGCGCCTGATGCAATTTATGATATCGCGCAATGGTCTCAAGGAGAACAATATTCCGGCTATATTGATGCCGTATTTGTGAATGGCGTCCCTATTCCCAAGGACGGTTCGTATCAATTCGCGCCTCGGGATGGCATCGAGATGAAGGGGTGGACGGGAGAGGTTAAGGTTGGCATCAAGCTACCATATGTCATTGCGTCAGCCTGTGGTAAAATTGTCGGTCATGCGCGGGTGACGGGTCCGCATCCTGATGTTGCGAAAGCAGTTCATGGAAACCTAACTGTCTCTGGTTGGCGCTTGCGTATCGCTTCGAACTCTCTACCTAATTGCGCGAACTGGGCGTTGCGTGTGTGGGGCGTCGCGCCGGGGCGGACGCGCCTTGTCTTGCCCTTGAACAGCCATCTTTCAATTTCAGGGCCCGTATGGGCTGCGGTACCTGAATCGAATGCAGGTAAGATCGCAAAATTCGAGAATCCGGACCCATTAACGGTGAAGAAGATGATGCCCTTGCGCTCACTTGCGCTGACGGTGAAGGCCAAGCAGTTGAATCTGCGCAGCTGTGGTGACGTCTAATGCCCCATTAGCGCGAAATTTAGGAAAGGTGAATGGACGGTGGTAAAAATGGATGAAAGTATAGGTTGGCTACTTGTGGTCACGCTGGAACGTGTGGGCTGGGTCGCGCGTCAGTTCGTTCAAATAGATGATTGAAAGTGCAGGGCAGGGTGACGGAGCCATGACCGTAACCGGCGGCGCAAGCCAGGTCGGGCGGTGTCTTTTGGCGCGCTTGAGCGTGCAAGGCCGCGTAGGGATTGCGATTCAACATCGCGAGCCTGTGCCCTCCTATGACGGCGTTTGCATTGTAGAGGGAAATTTAAAGGGGAATTCATTGCCGCGGCTGGAGGCAGTCTC
>JAPKDL010000085.1 GCA_028822585.1 Alphaproteobacteria bacterium
CAACGCCGGCAGGCGCGAACCGTTTCGGATTAAGCCGCGTCAGGTCACCCGCCTGTCCATAGGCACCAGATCGCCAGTAGAGGCGCCGACGTCACCGCTTGCATTCCATGCCATACATTGGGTGGATTGTGGACGAGGTCACCGGGTTGTTTGGAAACGAAAGGATTGTCGCTTTGCATCCACTCGCCAGGCGACAAGACGATATAAATTTCTTCCGGTGGGTGGCGATGCCGAGGATAGTGTACTCCTGGTGCCACCAGACTGACGCCGACCCGAACGTCTTGGCGCGTTTCCAATCCACCCGCGCCAACAATGACAGCGTTGGCGTGACTGTTATAAAAGTTGCCCGCTATTTTTTCTGAACCTGGCTTTGGACTCCAGGACAATTCCGGCTCGATGGACGCAAACGCGTCACATAGTTTGGGTATTAGGGTCGGACCATCCCGCGCTTCACTATACGCATCCTCAAGATGGACGCAGACGGATGGGCGGGGATTTGAAGGTTTGTCGCCACCGCTCGTTTCCACCTGCTCAAGCGCCGAAAAAATCTGATCCGTCATAGCCACGGCGTCTGGAATCTGCGCCACCCGCCCCCGAATCCCAGCCTCGATCGCATGGATAAAATGTTGCAGGTTTTGGTTTCGGTTTGTCATGATGTCCCCCTACTTTGGTCGCGTGTTCAAGGTCGCCAGCGTGTATCCCGCCAGGTCAGACGTCGCCTCCGGACCCAAGTTCAATCCCGTTGCTATGAAGCGTTTGACGGCACGAATTTGCGGGATGTCGTATTCCCGCACCCGGTCCAAAAATGCCTCCACCGTATCGCCCAGGGCGTCGTTCGACACGACGCGCCCGACCAAACCGATGGCGAGCGCAGTGTCCGCATCGATTTCATCACGGGAATAAATCATGTCTGCCAATGCCTTGGGCCCTACTTTTGTCAGAGCGGACATCGCCAAGGTTGGCGCGGTGCCATGGGTCATTTCCGGTAGGGAAAATGTAGCTCCCTGCCCTGCGATCGCGACATCGGACCCGCCAACTAGGGCGCAGCCAAAGCCCAGGGCGCGACCCTGAACAACGCTGATGATGGGCACCGGACAGTCGCGGAAGGTTTTGTACACCGCCAGAATGCGGCCCATGACCTTCCCATGAAGCACATAAGCCGAAGTGGGCGACGCCGCCTTGCCGCGTTCCCGACCGGTGCAGAAATCCGCGCCACTACCGCGCAGCACCACCGCGCGCAAATCATCTTCGTGACCCAAGTCCCGCATGATCCCAGTCAAACGAGTCAACATCGAATCGTTAATCGGGTTGCCCGCCCGCGCACGGTTGAAGGTGACGTGAGCAACCGCCCCTTTTCGTTCAAGCAAAATTTGTTGCGCCATGCTGACCCCTATAACTGTTAACAGAAGGTGTTAAGTGCGATGAATCGCACGCCATATTTTCTCCGGCGTCACCGGCATTTGCAAATGGGTGACGGGCGGGTCCTGATTCAGGAATGATAAAGCGTGCACTATGGCGTTGACCACCGCCGCTGGCGCCGGGGTCGTGCCGCCTTCCCCACCGCCCTTCGCGCCCATCAGGTTGGTCGGTGTTGGCACCTCATTGTGACCAACGGCAAACATTGGGAATTCATCGGCGCGCGGCATGACATAATCCATAAACGACCCCGTCAATAGCTGCCCCGTCGCCGGATCATACGCGACTTCTTCCCATAACGCTTGACCCACACCTTGAGCGATGCCGCCATGGACCTGGCCATCGACGATCATCGGATTAACGACGGTCCCGACATCGTCCACCGCCGCGTAGCGCTTGATCGCCACCGCGCCGGTGTCCGGGTCAAGTTCGATCTCTACCACATGGCAGCCATTGGGATAGGCGGGCATTGGTTTGTCGATTCGCGCCACGGCGCGCAACGGTCCCTGTAAATTTTCTGGCAAATCCGTCCGTGATTCCGCCGCCTGCGCGACATCGAATAACCCAACATCTAAATCCGCACCCGATACCGAAAATTTTCCGCCCGCGAATTGAACGTCGGCGACGGCGCATTCCAATATATGTGCGGCAATGGCTTTTCCGCGCTCGATAATCTCATCTCGGGTCTGGCTGAACAAATGTCCGCCGACCCGCATGGTGCGCGCCGAATGCGACCCGGATCCGTCCTTAACGAAGCTGGTGTCCCCATAGCGGTAATCGATGCATTCAAACGGCACGCCCAGGAACTTCGCGCCGATTTGGCGAAAGGTGGTTTCATGTCCCTGACCGCTGGACTGCGCCCCAATCACCAGATCTACCCTACCTTCGGGCAGGACATGCATCACCGCGCGCTCTAACGGCCACCCAGTCGAGGTTTCCACATAATTCGCCAGGCCTATGCCCAACAAACGACCGCGGCCCGCGGCGTCTTTGCGGCGCACCTCGAACCCGTCCCAGTCCGACAACTCCAACGCCATATCCTGGCTCAACTGAAACTTGCCACTGTCATAGGTCACGCCCAGCGCGTTGGTGTAGGGCAACGCGGCTTCGGCAATCAAATTGCGGCGGCGCAATTCGATCCGATCAATGCCCATTTCGCTGGCGGCCAAGTCGACGATGCGTTCCAGAGTGAAAATGGCTTCGGGCCGTCCGGCGCCACGATAGGCAGTCACCGGCGTTGTGTTAGTCCACACGCCTTTCGTCGTCACATCGGCCAGCGGAATATCGTATAAGCCTGTGGTCACGGTTGGCCCGCGCGAAATGGGCACAAAGGACAACGCATGCGTGCCCAGATTGCCGATGTTTTCGGTGCGCATGGCGAGGAATTTACCCTCGGCGTCCAACGCCAGTTCAGCCCTCGTCAACAAATCACGCCCCGCGTAATCGCCCAACGCCATTTCAGCGCGCGTGCCCGTCCACTTCACCGGGCGCCCCAACCGCTTGGCCGTCCACACGACCAACGCGAATTCCGGGTACAGCGAATTGCGCGTGCCATACCCGCCGCCGACATCGCGCGACACGACATGGATATCATCGATCGGCACGTTAAACGCTGTGTTCAATTCCCGTTGAAATCGGTTCACACCCTGCCCGCCCGTGTACAGCGCGTAAATCCCAGTTTTGGAATTATAATCGCCAATGGCGGCGCGGGGCTCCATGGGAACACCGGTGACGCGGTTATTAACGACGTCCAACCGGGTGATATGTGCCGCCTTGGCGAACGCCGCCGCGACCGCCTGCACATCGCCCTTTTGGTCATCGACGCAGAGATTATTCTCCGCATCGTCCCATAAGCGTGGCGCGTCCGGCGCCAAGGCGGCGATGGGTTCGGAGACCGCCGGCAACTGTTCATAGTCGACGCGGATACATTCCGCCGCATCGTGGGCCTGAACAAGAGATTCCGCGACGACCACCGCCACGGCTTCACCAACGCGGCGCACCTTGTCCATCGCCAGCAAGTCAATTGGCGGGTAATGAATGGGTGCCCCATCCCGGTTTTTCAACGCAACATCGGTGGGGTTGCCCTGCGCTACCAGCGGACGCAAACCATCGGCGCTATAATCCGCACCGGTCAACACCACTAACACACCAGGCATACCCATCGCCGTTGATGTATCGATAGACAACACCCGCGCATGGGCCTGATCCGACCGGGCGACGGCGGCGTAGGCCTGGCCCGGCAAATTGAAGTCGTCGCTATATTCGCCCTGGCCCGTCAACAGGCGTGCATCTTCGAACCGGCGAACTGGATCTCCTATGACCCCGCCTTCTTTCGGACTCGTGTCAGAAACCTTGGCCATGCCGTAACCTTATGATGGTAATGCCGCTCGCGACAGCCATAAGGGTCGTCCAATTAACCAATCAATACAATCCCCCACCGACTCACCTGCGCATTACAGATACGCGTCCAGTGGCGGGCAAGAACAAGTTAAATGGCGATCGCCATAGACCTGGTCGATGCGTCCCACCGGCGGCCAGTATTTTTCAAACCGCTGGCCCGGAGCTGGAAACCCGGCGACAGCGCGGGAATAGGGATGCGTCCAGGTGTCGCTGGTCACGTCGTCCAGCGTGTGCGGGGCATTGCGCAACGGGTTGTCTTCCGCGTTAATTTCACCAGATTCGACTTGGCCAATTTCAGCGCGAATGGCGATCATGGCGTCGCAGAAGCGATCAATTTCAGTCCTGGATTCGCTTTCCGTCGGCTCGATCATCAAGGTACTCGCCACCGGCCAGGACATGGTCGGCGCATGAAAGCCGTAATCCATCAACCGTTTTGCGATATCGTCGATAGACAATTCCTTCGGCAACCAGCGAAGATCAACAATACATTCATGCGCAACAAGGCCGTTTGGTCCGGTATAGAGAACCGGGAAATAATCGTTCAATCGTTTGGCCATGTAATTGGCATTCAGAATCGCCACTTGGGTCGCGCGTGTCAGGCCTGGGGCACCCATCAATGCAATATAAATCCACGTGATTGGCAAGACGCTGGCGCTGCCCCAGGGTGCGGCGGCGACAGGACCTGAGCTGTTCGACGTTGCGCGGGGATGTACACCATGGCTGGGTAGATACGCCGCCAAATGCGCGCGAACGCCAATCGGGCCGACGCCGGGCCCACCGCCGCCATGGGGAATGCAGAAGGTTTTGTGCAAATTCAGATGGGATACATCGGCGCCGTACTCACCGGGGCGGCAGACGCCGACCTGCGCGTTCAAATTCGCTCCATCCAGATAAACCTGTCCGCCGTTTTCATGCACGATGTCACACACGTCGCGGATGGATTCTTCGAACACCCCATGGGTCGACGGATAGGTCACCATCAACGCGGACAGGGCGTCGCTGTGTTTCGCCGCCTTGGCGCGCAAATCCAACATGTCGATGTTACCGTGCGGATCACACGCGACCACCACCACGCGCTGCCCCGCCATAATCGCGCTGGCCGGGTTGGTGCCGTGCGCGGAACTGGGGATCAAACATACATCGCGGGCGCCTTCTCCCATGGCAGCTTGATAATTGCGGATACACAACAATCCAGCGTATTCGCCCTGCGATCCCGCATTGGGTTGCAGCGACACTGCGTCATAGCCGGTAATTTCGCATAGTTGACGTTCCAGGTCGCCCATCAGATCAAGATACCCCTGCGCCTGATCCAAGGGCGCAAACGGGTGAATTCGACCGAATTCAGGCCAGGTGACCGGGATCATTTCGATCGTCGCGTTCAACTTCATTGTGCAAGACCCGAGCGGAATCATGGAGCGATCCAACGCCACGTCCTTTTCCTGCATCCGCCGCAGATAGCGCAACATCTCCGTTTCAGAATGATGAATGTGGAACACCGGATGAGTCAGAAAGGGCGATTGGCGCTGAAGCGCTTTGGGAATGGACGACACTGTGGTTGCGTCCAGGGCGGTGATGGAAACGTCGTCGCCGACGCCAAAGACGGTCCACAGCGCCTCGACATCCGCACGCGTGCTGGTCTCGTCGAAAGACACGCCGACCGTTGTTTCATCCACGGCGCACAAATTATAACCCGCCGCCCGCGCCCACGCGTGAGCCGCCACCGCGTCATCAACCGGAATTGTCAGCGTATCGAAAAACGCTGTGTTGGATGGTGCACGCCCGGATTTAGCCAAGCCCGCAGCAAAGATCGCCGTCAACCGATGTACCCGCGTCGCTATCACACGCAATCGATCCGGCCCGTGATAAACCGCATAGAGACCAGCCATAACCGCCAGTAGCACTTGGGCAGTGCAAATGTTGCTTGTAGCCTTTTCGCGCCGAATGTGTTGTTCGCGCGTTTGAAGGGAGAGACGGAGCGCGGGGTTGCCCTGCGGGTCAACGGACACACCGACAAGGCGCCCGGGGATTGATCGTTTATACGAGTCCCGCGACGCTAGAAACGCGGCGTGCGGGCCGCCAAACCCCATCGGTACCCCGAATCGTTGCGCGCTGCCAACCACAATATCAGCGTCCCATTCGCCCGGCGGCGTCAACAGCGTCAAACTCAACAAATCGGTCGCGACAACTACCAGCGCGCCCACCGCATGCGCCTGGGCGACCAAAGCGGCGTAATCCACCACAGCACCCGAACAGGCGGGGTATTGGAGTAACAAGCCAAACACATCATCGCCGCCGTCGAGCACCGCCTTGGGATCGCCAACGGTCAACTCAATGCCCAATGGCGCAGCTCGCGTCCGCAGCACATCCAAGGTCTGAGGTAGACAATCCTCAGATGCCAGAAAACGCACGCTTTTGGATTTCCCCACCCGGCGGCACATGGTCATCGCCTCCGCCGCCGCCGTCGCTTCGTCCAACAATGACGCGTTTGAAATTTCCATCCCCGTCAGGTCGCACACCATAGTCTGAAAATTCAACACCGCTTCCAACCGCCCCTGGGAAATTTCCGGTTGATATGGGGTGTAGGCGGTATACCAACCAGGATTTTCCAGCACATTTCGTAGAATAACCGGCGGCGTGATGGTGTCGTAATATCCCATACCAATCACCGAACGCAGCACCGTGTTGCGCGACGCATAATCCCGGACTTCCGCCAGAACATCGGCTTCTGTCCGGCTGTCCGGCAGGTTGAGCGGGTGTTCGGATCGGATGGAAGCAGGCGCAGCGCCATCGACCAAATCTTCCAGCGAGTTAAACCCCACCACCGCCAGCATCGCGGTAATATCGGCGTCGCGTGGGCCAATATGCCGGCCCACGAAATCATCGGTTTGTTCAAGCTGATCCAGCGGGTAGGTGGCGTCAGTCATGTGTTGGCCCCATAATTCAATTATAATTTGGCAATAAAGGCGTTGTAGGCGTCACGATCCATCAACCCATCGAGTTCGGAAGGGTCTTCGATTGTCATCTTGAAAAACCAGCCGTTACTTTCTGCCGATTCGTTCACCTTGGATGGGTCGGCTTCCAGATCCTCGTTCACTTCGATGATCACTCCGGACAGCGGTGCAAAAATTTCGCTCGCCGCCTTGACCGATTCGACGACAGCAACGTCATCGCCCACCGCGAGCTCGGTTCCCAACGCGGGCAAATCGACGAACACAACGTCACCCAATTGTTCCTGCGCGTAATCGGTGATGCCCACGGTCGCAGTATCGCCGTCAACTTCGATCCATTCGTGGTCTTCGGAAAATTTTAATCCACTCATTGTTTTAATCCCCTGTTTAAACTCATGTTCAGCCTCGAAAATAACGTTGTGGCGTAAACGGCAGTTTCACAATTTTGGCCGGCAATGGTTTGCCGCGCACCACAACCTGAACCAGCGTATCCACCGCGGCGCTGTCACGTGGCGCATACCCCATAGCCACCGGCCCCCCCACCGTCGGACCAAAACCGCCGCTGGTGATCTCGCCCAATTCATCACCCGCTGGATCAATGATTTTTGCGCGCGCCCGCGCTGGCGCGCGGCCCAGCGGTTGAATGCCAACACGTTTGCGCGCGGTGCCATCCTTGATCTGGCGTTGTATAACTGCATCTCCGGGGAATCCGCCGTCACGGCGGCGGCGTTTTCCAATCGACCAGACTAAACCAGCTTCAACCGGCGTGGTTGAGCTGTCGATATCCTGACCGTATAGGCAGAGCCCCGCCTCCAGTCGCAGCGAGTCGCGCGCGCCCAGCCCGACGGGCCCAACGCCCTCTTCGACCGACAACAATTCGGCCAGTTCAATCGCACGGTCCGCTGGGACTGAAATTTCGTACCCGTCCTCCCCGGTGTAACCGCACCGGCTGACAATGCATGCGACGCCCTTGACGGCGCATAAGGCGGACGACATGAACGGCATTGTCGCGACGCCGTCATTCGCATGGCGCGCCAACACAGCCGCCGCCGTCGGGCCTTGCAACGCGATCAACGCCCGGTCGTCCAACACATCAATCGTCAGTTCGCGGGGCAGCGCCGCATTTAAATGTTCCAAATCCGCTGTTTTGCAGGCCGCATTGATAACCAGAAACAAATGGTCGTCAAACCGCGTCACCATCAAATCATCCAAAATCCCGCCGGAGTCATTGGTAAATTGGGTGTAGCGCATGCGCCCCGGTTCCAACCCCGTCAAATCACCCGGAACCAAGGTTTCCAGCCACGCCGCCGCGCCTGATCCAAATATTCGAAGTTGCCCCATATGGGAAACGTCAAACAACCCGGCGGCGTTCCGGGTTTGGGTATGTTCCTTGAGAATGCCCGTTGGAAATTGAACCGGCATTTCAAAACCGGCGAAGGGCGCAAATTTCGCGCCACAATCCACATGCAAATCAAACAAAGGGGTATGGTTTAACGGTGCACTCACAGAAGACCTCCAACAAATACGGCATGAGCAGCGCATCCAGTCGCCTGGAATCGCCGCCCCGCTCTGTCGTTGAACCTGAGAGTATCACCGGCGCACGCCTAACAACGCGAAACCGGCTTTCACCTTCGGTGAGATACGCGTCGAAACGCGAACCTTCTTTCCAGAGTCGCTTCCCCTTGCGGTCCATTTGCCTGAGAGATTCCGGGGTGGTTGCTCCTTCGGCGCGGATAAAAAATATCCGTCTCTCCCACAAGGTTCACTAGCACTGTGAAACAGCATTCCAAGCTAACGGTTAGCCGAATAATGTCAACTGGGTTGTAAATACTCCTGAACGGAATTTACCGCGCTGATTTTTGCCTATTGAAGCGTAATTCATCCGGACTCAATTCGAATCCGATAAAAATAGTATACGCGTCGCCCTCGACCCCTTTCGCCACGGGTATACGCAATTCCAATGCATCCGTGAACGCTACCGATTTAAAGGCGCCAAACGATGCGGAGGTCTGGAAAGACTGCCGTTGTAAAATTTTGTCCTGACGGTCCGAAACGGCCACAAAATACCGTAAAATCATTAATGATTTTTTATTCGCCGGGCCGCGCCGGGCAATCATTCCAATCGACAGATCAACGAGATATTCGTCATTTTCCAAAGCGCAATCGCCACCAACGCGTTCGATCCACGCTTCGGTGACGACATCTGTAAGATCTCGTCTCCTTCCTGCTGCAAAGCGGACAAACTCACCCGTTGACTGCAACACCTGGACACTGGGACACGCCACCTTATCAGCGTTATTGGCAGTAGTGCACGCGCCAACAAACAACGCCGACATCGAAAGAAGGACTGCGGCGCACCAATAACGCCGGAACATCTGGGCGCCCATCTTCAATTGTTGTGCGAACCATCGCAAAGCGGCTGGTTTTCGGTTTTCCGGCATCCACAAAAATTCGTCTTCTTTGCGCGCGTCGCCTTGTATTCAACGGGAGACAACCCTGTTCCTTTATGGCTGCCATCGCAAAACGGTTGCTTTTTGCTAAGCCCGCAGGCGCACCAAAAATATGATCCACCTTCTTTAACGTCTACTTTATATGGCCAATCCTGCGTACTTACTGGTTCAGTCATCTCTGCCCCTTTCCTCCTGGCGACGGATATATTACCAATGCTGATTATACATTGCGCGCATCCCGCAGTGACAGCCAACAGCGCCGGATAGTAAAGAACGGTGGAGTCGGCGGCAAGGTGGAACGACGAGCACAGCGACTCCATAGAACATGTGGTGGGAAAAGACGTGGAAAGAATTAACACAAGAGCCAAGTTAACAATTTTGCTCGCCGCCCCGCGCGGATTTTGTGCTGGCGTCGAACGCGCCATCCAAATCGTCGAGCAAGGCCTGAAACGTTTCGGCGCACCAGTATATGTGCGCCATGAAATTGTCCACAACCGCTTCGTCGTCGAAAGACTTGAACAAAAAGGTGCCATTTTCGTCGATGATCTGGACGAAGTTCCCGAAGGCGTGCCAGTCGTGTTTTCCGCACATGGCGTTCCCAAATCCGTACCCGCCGAAGCAGAACGGCGTGAAATGATCTATGTTGACGCCACCTGCCCCCTGGTCAGCAAAGTTCATCGCGAAGCCGAACGTCACCATGCGGACGGGCGAATGGTGGCGTTGATTGGTCACGCGAGCCACCCGGAAATTATCGGCACCATGGGCCAATTGCCGGACGGAGCCGTGACATTAGTGGAAACCCAGGAACAGGCCAAAGTTATCGAATTTCCCGACCCGTCCCAGTCGCTCGCTTATATCACGCAAACGACACTGTCCGTGGACGACACCGCCGAAATCGTTGAAACGCTGCAACATCGGTTTCCAGATATTCTAGGCCCCCGAAAAGAAGATATATGTTACGCCACAACCAATCGGCAGATGTCGGTCAAGGCGATTGCGAATCGGTGCGACGCCCTGTTCGTGGTCGGCGCGCCAAATTCGTCCAATTCCCTTCGGCTGGTGGAAGTTGGTTTGAATGCCGGCGTTGCTAAATCAATGCTGGTTCAGCGCGCGTCGGAAATCGAGTGGGATGTGCTCGACGGCGTTTCCACGCTAGGCGTCACCGCAGGGGCGTCAGCTCCAGATGTTCTGATCGATGAGGTTATTGCGGCCTCCCGCGAACGCTTCGACGTGACGGTCGAAGAAGTCGTCACGACCGAAGAAGACATTAAATTCAAACTACCCCACATCCTAACCGTCTAGTGTCCGGAACATAAAACATGGCCGTTTACACCGAGGTAGGTGACGAAGATCTTATCGCGTTTATCGCCGAATATGACCTTGGCGACGTTGTCTCCTGCAAGGGGATAGCGGAAGGCGTCGAGAATACGAACTACCTAATTCAAACAACCTTGGGCCGGTATATTCTGACCCTCTATGAAAAACGTGTAAAAGAATCCGATCTACCTTTTTTTCTGGGGTTGATCGAACATCTGGCCGCTCAGGAGGTGTCGTGCCCGGTGCCGTTGCATGGCCGCGACGGAAAAGCATTGCGCCAATTATGTGACCGCCCGGCGGCGATGGTTTCGTTTCTCGACGGCATGTGGCCCCGACGTATCAAACCCGGTCACTGCAGCGCGCTTGGCGCTGCGTTGGCGCAACTTCATGTCGCCGGAGACAGTTACCCCGTCGAACGACCCAACGCTTTATCGGTTCAAGCCTGGCGTCCCTTGTTTGACGCCTGCGCCGCCCGGGCGGACACCGTGTCGCCGGGCTTGTCCACTATCCTGGCGCGCGAGCTGGATCACCTAGAATCGCATTGGCCGGAAGATTTGCCAACCGGCGTTTGCCACGCCGACTTGTTTCCCGACAATGTTTTTTTTATCGGGGGCGACTTATCCGGAATTATCGATTTCTATTTCGCCTGCACCGATTTTTTTGCCTACGACCTGGCCATTTGTTTGAACGCGTGGTGTTTCGAACGGGACAACAGCTTCAACATCACCAAGGCGCGGCTGATGCTGTCACGATACCGAACCGTACGTCCCTTTTCCGACGCGGAAGTTCAGGCGTTACCCTTGTTGGCGCGCGGCAGCGCCCTACGGTTTCTGCTGACCCGGCTTTATGATTGGCTACACCATCCGGAAGGCGCCCTGGTGCAACCTAAAGATCCGCTCGACTATCTTGCCAAGCTTAGCTTTCATCAAACGGTCAATGGGCCCGAAGCTTACGGGTTGGAATGATGACGTCAGAAACCTCACCTTCGGAAAATGACAATGCCGTGCGGATGTACACCGATGGCGCCTGCAGTGGGAATCCCGGCCCCGGCGGGTGGGGCGTCATCCTACAGTTCAACGGAGTTGAGCGCGAATTAAATGGCGGGGAAGTGGAAACAACCAACAATCGCATGGAGTTGATGGCTACCATCCAAGGGCTGGAGGCGTTAAAACGCCCAGTCCGCGTCGATGTTTATACCGACAGCACCTATGTGCGGGACGGGATCACCAAATGGATCAAAGGCTGGAAGGCGCGCGGCTGGAAAACCGCCGCCAAAAAACCCGTCAAGAATATCGATCTGTGGCAACGCCTGGAAACATCCATGGCACCGCATGACGCGCATTGGCATTGGGTAAAAGGCCACGCCGGGCACCCGGAAAATGAACGCGCCGATGAATTGGCCCGCAACGGCGTCCTACTCCGTTAGATTTTAACGCGGCACGCCCGCAAACCCCGATTGTTTTACCGCCGTCGCCGCGCCCATAACAATATTGGACGACAGTAGTTCCGGTAAGGCACGGCCCTCTGGCGCGCCGGGCCCATACATCGCGTTAAACGGAATGCCATAGCGCTCAAAGCTCGCCAAATACGCGGCAATTTTAGGGTTAGGCAACGTCCAGTCCCCCCGCATGGCGACCACATCGTCCCGCTTCAGGAAAGCGGCGACCGGGTCGCGATCCAGCACAATCTTCTTGTTGACCTTGCACGTGATGCACCAATCCGCCGTGACATCGACAAACACCACGTTACCAGCCCGCACATGGCGATCGATTTCGGCTAGGTCAAACGGTGTCCATCGGTCATCTTTAAGAGTGGCCTGAGCTGGTGCGCTGTGCAGCGTCGAATCATGAAGAACTGGAATGGCGATGCACGCCGCGGCCATCACGACGCAAGCGATCCCGGCGTGCCGCCCCAGCTGGAATGTCATTTCCATGCCCGAGGAAAACCGTTTCGCGACAAACGCCGCGCCCATCAACGCCAACAGCGCGCCAACGCTCATCATGTCGTCATAGCCAATCTGCGTCGCCAGGATGCTGAGCAACCATAGCGTTGTCGCCCCCAACGCCAGGGCCAGGACTTTGCGGAGACCGTTCATCCACGCGCCCGGCCTTGGCAAACGCGCCACCGCACCGGGAAACAGGCCGATGATGATATAAGGAATCGCCAACCCAACGCCCAAAGCACTAAACACCAGAAAGGTTTCACCCGCCCCCCGGCTGAGCGCATAGCCAACTGCCGTTCCAACAAACGGCGCCGAGCACGGCGTGGCCAGCACCGTTGCGAAGGCGCCGGTCATAAAATGACCGGCAATTGAATCGCCATGGCCCCGAATCGCCGCAAAATCATTTAGGATTTGCGGCAGGCGAATTTCAAACAAGCCCCAGAGGTTATAAGCGAACAGCGTGACGAGAATCGCCATGATGGTGAGAAACACGGGTTGCTGAAATTGAATACCCCATCCAACCGACATACCCGCCGCCTTGAGCGCGACCAACGCCCCGGCAATCGCCAACAAAGAGGTGATGACACCCGCCGCTGAGGCAAAAAATCCAACCCTAATTCGAAACCGGTCGCCACCGCCGTGATCGGCCACGGACAGCAATTTGATCGACAGCACCGGAAGGACGCAGGGCATCAGATTTAAAATTAAGCCCCCCAGAATCGCGAACGCGATTACCTGCCAGACCGAGACGCTCCGCGTCTCACCAGTAGAAGCGGCGTCGGGAACTACGGGCGTATGGAACGTATCGAACCGCACCGGCGTCACTGTTTCCAAAGCGCGCGCGCCATCAACCAGGGTCAACGTCAGGTCACCAGGTTTGATATCCGCTTGCGTCACGCCAAGCGCGGCGACTTCGATATAGGCGCGACGCCCCTGATCCGCATAGGTGATTTTAGGGCGTCCAAAAAACGCGCCGTCTGGCCCTTCCACGAACAAGTCAGGCATCGCAAACGCAATGTCGCTTTTCGCATCCACAGACAAAACAACCGACTTTTCACGTACCGCTAACACCGCCTGTTCAATCGTCAGGCCCTTAATGTCACCCGGCGTCAATTTGACATATTTGTCAATCAACGCCGCTTCCAAACTTTCTTCCGCCAAGCCTTGCGGCAGATCCAGGGATAACGACACATCGTAAGGCACACAAATCTCGTTGCATGTCAGATAGCGCAGTTTGGCGCGAACACGCACCTGCTTCCCAGGCTCTACTATC
>JAPKDL010000086.1 GCA_028822585.1 Alphaproteobacteria bacterium
GGATATCGAATAGTGGATTTAACAGGGGTAATTTCCGGCCCATTCGCGACAATGATTCTGGCCGATCAAGGTGCCGACGTTATCAAGGTCGAAACACCGGGCGTCGGCGACTACACGCGCCAGGCGGGTAACCGCAAAGCGGATTTATCCGCGTCGTTTCTGAACAACAACCGCAACAAACGGTCCATCGCGATTAATCTGAAAGACAAACGGGGTCGGGAAATCTTCAATCGCCTGATCAAAACAGCGGATGTTCTAACGCAGAATTTTCGCCCCGGAGTCGCCGAACGCATCGGCGTGGGCGAAGACGATGTGCGGAAAATTGCGCCCAATATCATTTATGTCTCGATCAGCGGCTTCGGTGAAAAGGGACCCTTCAAAACGATGCCAACCTACGACCCGCTCATTCAAGCCCTTTCAGGATTGGCGTCGGTTCAAGGCGGGTCCGACGAAAAACGACCTCGATTGATCCGCACCATCGTGCCGGACAAAGTCACGGCGCTAACCGCCGCCCAAGCCATCACCGCCGCCTTGTTGAAACGCGAACGCAGCGGCGTCGCGCAACATGTGCGCCTGTCCATGCTGGATTCGGTTGTCGCGTTTTTGTGGTCGTCGGATATGGGCGGTCAAACCTTCATCGGCGAGACCGTCAGTCAGCAACGCGCTGCAAGCTTCATCGATTTGATTTACGAGACGCAAGACGGGCATATGAGCGTCTCGACTATGACGAACGCACAATGGGCGGCCTTCACCGTCGCGGCGGAACATCCTGAATGGCAAGAAGACGAACGTTTCAAGACCCCAGCTTTAAGGGATTTGAACATAAATGACCGATTGAAATTGATCCAAAGCGCGCTGGAAACCAAAACCACGGGCGAATGGATGGATATTCTGGAACCTGCAGGGGTGCCCTGCGCGCCGGTTCTGACGCGCAAGGAAATACCCGACCATCCACAAATTCAGGCCAGTGAGATCCTCGTTGAGCTGGAACACCCTCAAGCGGGTCCATTGCGCCAGGCCCGCGCCGCTGCCCGGTTTGACAAGACACCGCCGACCATGCGCCGCAACGCGCCCTTGCTGGGTCAGCACACGACAGAGATCATGACCGAGCTGGGCTATGACGGCGCCGAAATTGATGCCCTTCGTAAGGCAAGCGTTACCGGTGGATAGCGTCTCATTCCGCCGCCACGCCCATGAAATCGTCGACTGGATGGCGGATTACATGGACGATGTGGAGTCCTGCCCGGTGCGCGCGCACGTAAAACCCGGCGACATCGCCGCTAAATTACCCGACTCCGCGCCCGCAACTCCGTAATCCATGGCGGATATTTTCCAGGACTTCGTCCACAGCTTGGATTAGCCTGGGCCTAAATTAGCCAGGGCCTGCGTTAACCTGGCGTTCGCAAATAGTGGATGGAAAAATCATGCCGTTCATCAGTCCATACCTCGATAGGGTCGAACCCGGCCTGTTCCGACAACACCTTGAAATCTTCGACGGTGTATTTGCAGGAATTCTCTGTGTGGATCATTTCGTTTTTGGCCAGATGAAATGTTTGTGACCCAAGAGCGATGTCCTGCGTGCGCAAACTACGCAAATGCATTTCAACACGGCTTTTCGCTTCGTTGAAGAACGCCATATGTTCAAATTGATCAAGATCGATGGCCACGCCCAATTCGTTTCGCATTCGAACCAACACATTTTTGTTGAAGGCAGCGGTATAGCCCGCGGCGTCATTATACGCGGCAGTCAACCGCGTAACGTCCTTCTTTAAATCGACGCCAATGACAAACCCATCGCCCGGCCCCAACACGCCACGCGTTCGGCTTAGAAATTCCCGCGCCACATCCGGTTCAAAGTTACCGATGGTCGATCCGGGGAAAAAGCCCAGTTTCGGTCCGGATCCCGTATTTACTCCCTCCGGCAACGCCGTCATACCGACGAAGTCGCCGCAAATGGCGCCAACCGCCACATCCGGAAACTCCACCGCTATTTCCGTCGCAGCCGCCAACAAGTGCACCCCGGAAATATCGATGGGGATATAAGCCGACGGCGCCGCCAACGCATTTAGAAGAATGCGAATTTTCGCGTTTGATCCCGTGCCTAATTCCACTACCGAACACCCCGGCCCCGCGATCGCCGCAATTTCTGGCGCAATGCGGGTTAACAGTGCTTTTTCCGCACGCGTGACGTAATATTCCTCGGTTTCACAAATCTTTTCGAACAACGCAGAACCTGCCTCGTCATAAAAAAAGCGGCATGGCAATTCCTTAGGCGATTGCGATAATCCGTGCGCCACGGCGGTGCTGAAATCTTCAACCGCGGGTTTAAGATCGATGAAGAACGCGAGTTTCTTATTATCCATTACGATTCCGTTTCATGGTTAGGAGTGGCAAAACACCTTGGCGACCCGGCGCGACAAAATAAGGTTGCGTGCTGTTGTAGGATAGGAATCGCCCGTCAAATTTCCCTCCAACGCGCTTCTTCCTGAAGTCTCGCCTGAAGAAGCAGGAGTGTATCTGGCCTGGTTGAACATTTCATGCAAGGTTTTTAACTGCGCCGTCATGACCCGACCCCGGCGTCTCGAATCCGCCTGAACCACGCCAATAACCTGGCCAGGCCCATCCAACACAACCCCGCCGCTTATCCCGCCCAACGATCCGGTGCGAGCGGGTACGCGGAATTTTTCGCTCCACGCGTTCACCACCTCCCGATATCCGCCGCCACGGATACGCCCCCCCTTATGCCGCAACGTCATCTCCTCCATATACCGCGTATGTACTGCGCCAGGTTGTCCCGCGGGAAATTCAACATTAAAAGCGTCTTCGCCTTAACGGCGCAGGTCCGACCGGCGCTACGCCATTCCAATTCTCGGCATGATCTTGGGGAACGCCATGGCCGGCGTTGGATTGGGGCTGCATACAATCACCAACGCCGCGCACCGCGAACGCGTCGCCATCGAAGCGCAACTGACGTTGGGCGGGTCCCGGACGCAGGCTTTCCGGATGGTCTCGCGTTTTTCCCTGCGCACGGCGATGATTCCGATCATCAACTCGATGACAGCGACTGGCTTGATCTCTCTACCCGGCATGATGACGGCGCAAATTCTATCCGACCTCGATCGCACCGAAGCCGTGACATATCAACTTTTGATTAGTTTCTTGATTGCAGGCGGCACCAGTATTGACGGTGCGTGGCTGCTAAGCGATGGACACCACCGCCTGCGGCTCGACTTGCTGCACCCACTCCAGGATTAACCGGGTTTAGATCCGTGCTCAGCTGGCTCGGCGTTAGCGGATTCCCGGCCAGCGGACTCCAAGCTGCAACATTCCAGCATCAGGAAATCGATCACGCCCTGCATCGAGGGATAATTGGCCCGGCAAATTAAACTGACGCCGACCCTTTCCTGAAACACCAAGCCTACAGTGACAAGATGGCGAAGATGGTGCGACAAGGTGGATGCGGGCACGCCCAGTTCCGCCTGGACCGCGCCGACCGGCAATCCACCCTCACCGGCCTTCACCAGCAACCGGAACACTTCCAAGCGCGTCGGGTTTCCCAGCGCGGCGAGACAATCGGCTGTTTCATCTAAAGTCATCTTCGGATAATGATGGGCGCGCCCCTGGGGGGCAATCATAAAATTTAAAGAACATCATCCATGACCAGTCACACACAGCTACAATCCCCCTGCCTGGGCGTCTGCGTCATCGACGCACGCAGCGGCAGATGTCATGGGTGTTTCCGCACGCCGGACGAAATACACATTTGGCCGCGCGCCACAAAAGCGCAAAAGCAGGAAATCCTTATAGAATTACGGCAGCGGCGACTCGACGCGGGCTTGCCAAAATCTCCGCTGGTGATCTGATCGAAACACTTGATTCCCTAGCATTTCGTGAATCAGACCATCAAACGATTGATCCGTCGCGTCACTGCCAAAAAAATTAGGCCTCGGCGTTAATAAACGCGTGGAACATTTTTTCCACCGGTTCCCGGTTCAAATCGCGGGTGATCATGACAATCCGGCTGCGACGGTCTTCGTTTCGCCACGCTTCAAGAACCGCTGGGGGATGGAAGATATGTTGTACCCCATGCACGACGACAGGTTGATCCGTATCCGTGACATGCAAAACACCCTTCACACGCAACAGCGATTCGCCATGCACCGCAATTAACGCATCCATCCAGTTGGCAAACGCCTCCCACGCAAAGGGGGCATCAGCGGTCAAACAGAACGAACGGATATGTGCATCGTGCCGATTGACGTCATGGGCATGGTCGTGGGTATGCGCATCCGACTCATATGCTTCTTCGCGCAGCCATTTTTCGACATCGGGGATTTTTTCCTCCGGATCGAACAAGCCGACGTTCAAGACATGGCGCGCGGCGATATTCCCTTTCGACACCACATGCACCGGGGCTGCGGGATTCAGAATCCGCAACCGGTCGCGCAACGCGTCTATCGTCGCCTCATCCACCATATCGGCCTTGGTGATGAGAATTCGATCCGCGACGGCGGCTTGTTTTGTGGGTTCAAATTGCGTGTCGAGTTGTTGTAAGCCAAGCACCCCGTCAACTGTAGTCAACACCCCATCCAACCGGTAGCGGGCGCAAAGCAGCGGGTCGCTCATCAACGTATGCAGGATGGGCGCAGGGTCGGCCAACCCCGTGGTTTCAATCACCAACCGATCGAATTCAGGCACATCGCCGGTCACGCGTTTACGAAACAAATCGCGTAACGTGTCCACCAAATCGCCGCGAATGGTACAACACAAACAACCGCTATCCATCAACACGGTATTTTCGTCCGAACTCTCCACCAGCATATGGTCTAGCCCCACATCACCAAACTCGTTGATGACAACAGCCGTGTTGGCCATATCCGGGTCACGCAATAGCTTGCTCAACAAGGTTGTCTTGCCGCTGCCTAAAAACCCGGTCAGCACCGAAATGGGCAACCGGCTGGTTTGGTCGGGGATATGAATTTCGCTCACGGTGTGGGGGCGCCTTATTAAATTTCTAGTTTGGTCGTGCAGCTTGGCAGTCGGGGCAAAGCCCGGTGACTTCCACGGCTTGCTCTTGAACAACAAAGCCCAAGCGCCCGGTGCCACGCCGAATCACATTTTCGATGCCAGAATCGTCCCATTCAGCTGTCGTTCCGCAATCTCCAAAAATCAGGAATTGGCCGGCATGAGGATGCTCCGGATTGTTGCACCCGATAAAGGCATTCATAAAGGCATTCATTGATTCAATCCGGTGAATTAATCCCACGCCGGTCAGAAAATCGAGCGCGCGATACACCGTCGGCGGCGCGGCGCGGGGGTATCCCAGTCGCAATCCTTCGAGGATGTCATAAGCTCGGATAGGCGTGTGGCTGCCCCAGACAAGCTCCAACACGTGGCTACAAATTTGGGTGAACCGCAGCGACTTTTCGCAGCACAACCGCGCAGCACCCTCAATTGCGGCGTCGACGCAACTTTGATGGTCGTGCGGGGTTGCCATAAAGGAAAGTGTGGCCATATCGCGTCCAAATACCGTGCCGACGGGAAAACAGATCATTAAGACAATGGATCAAATTATAACGCTCTTTCACAGGGAAAGCTAACCGTCCAACGCAATTCATCGCCGGTATTAAGTCCAGAATGTGCCGTGGAATTGGTTTTAGGCCTTGCGCCCGGTTAAATTCGGAACGATACCCCTATCAACGCATAGTAACGCGTATGAGGGTTAGATGCAGATTTTGCGGCATTACGAAAATACGCCGGACGATGTACGCGGCGGCGTTGTCGTGATGGGAAATTTCGACGGCGTCCACCGGGGCCACCAGGCGGTCATCGGCAAGGGCGCGAAATTGGCGCTGTCCCGAGAGGAACCGTTGGTCGTCGTAACCTTCGAACCCCACCCGCGCAGCTTTTTCCGCCCCCACGACCCGTCCTTCCGCCTGACGTCGTTTCGCAACAAGGCGCATCACATCGAAGCGCTGGGCGTGGATGTGCTGATGGTGCTGAATTTTGACGAGGCCCTCTCCAAGCTGACGCCGCTGGAATTTGTCGAAAACGTCATTGTGCAGGGGTTAGGCACCCGCGATCTGGTGGTTGGGTACGATTTTCGATTTGGTAATCAACGCGTTGGCGACGCCGCCTTTCTAAAAAGCCAGGCGTCGGCAGGCGCCTATTCCCTGAACGTCGTGGAAGCAATCGCATCGGCGGACTCGGAAGTGTATTCGTCAACTCATATCCGCGAATTGCTGATCGCGGGAAAACCCGGCCACGCCGCCGCCATGTTGGGCCGCCCCTTCGAAATCGAAGGCCGCGTACAACATGGCGATGAACGCGGGCGTCAATTGGGATTCCCCACGGCGAACATAGAGCTGGACGGTTATTTGAACCCGGCGTTCGGCGTTTACGCCATCCGCGCCGGACTGGAAACGGATACTGGTAGTTTCGAATGGTTTGACGGCGTCGCCAATTTTGGCAACCGACCTACCGTGGACGGCGCGCGCATTTTGCTAGAAAGTCATTTATTTGATTTTGACGGCGACCTTTATGGCAAGAATTTACGTATCGCGCTGATTGAATTTTTACGCCCGGAAATTAAATTTGACGGCCTGGACATGCTAAAAGCACAAATCGGCATGGATAGCGCCAGCGCGCGGCGCATGCTTCGGGTTCGGGCGGCGGGGGCACCTTAACGATTCTTCACTTGGACCAAAGCTGCTTGACCAAATCCGAGGTGCTGCCTAGGTTCCCGCTTGGCTTCCAACACTTTATCCGGATCGGATTCACCGCTTACTTGAAAATGGAGACCGTGCAATGAGCGCGGATTATAAAGACACCCTATTCCTACCGCGCACCGACTTTCCCATGAAGGCCGGCTTGGCGAAACGTGAACCCGAGCTGCTCGCGCGCTGGGCGTCCATGAATCTATGGGACAAACTGCGCACGCAATCCAAAGGGCGCGAACCGTTTACTCTGCATGACGGGCCCCCTTACGCCAACGGGCATTTGCATATTGGTCACGCACTCAACAAAATTCTGAAGGACGTCATCAACCGGTCCGAACAAATGCAAGGCCGCGACGCCAATTATGTCCCCGGTTGGGATTGTCACGGTCTGCCCATCGAATGGAAAATCGAAGAAAAGTATCGCGCCGCCGGACAGGACAAGGACGAGGTGCCGATTAATGAATTTCGCGCCGAATGCCGCGAATTCGCCGCCCATTGGATCGATATTCAACGCGAAGAATTCAAACGCATGGGCGTTATGGGAGACTGGGACCACCCGTATTTGACCATGGCGTTCGAGGCCGAGGCCAAAATCGCCGGGGAAATCGGTAAATTCCTGATGAATGGCGGGTTGTTCAAGGGATCCAAGCCGGTGCTGTGGTCGGTGGTGGAAAAAACCGCCCTGGCCGAAGCCGAAGTAGAGTATATGGATCACAAATCACCGATGATCTGGGCGCGCTTCCCGGTGGTGAAAACCAACACGCCCCTAATGGAAGGCGCGGCCATCGTCATTTGGACGACGACGCCCTGGACCATTCCCGGCAATCGCGGCGTCGCCTGTCATGTGGATTTCGAATATTCGGTGTTCGACGTCACCGAAGTCACCGAGGGCAGCCGCGCGAAAATTGGCGAACGTTTGGCGGTTGCCACGGCGTTGATCGACGTGGTCTGCGAAAAAGCCGGAATTACCGGCCATGCAATTGTCGGCGCGGTAATGGGTGGCGACCTCGACGGCGATCTCTTCGCGCATCCCTGGCGCGGCCAGGGTTACGACTTCGATGTCTTGATGATGAACGCGGATTTCGTGACCGACGACGCGGGCACGGGTTTCGTACATGTCGCGCCCGGCCATGGTGCCGACGATTTTGTCTTGGGCTCGAAGCATGGGTTGGAAATTCCGCGCACGGTCGCCGAAGACGGGACCTATTACCCCGGCGTGCCCATGTTTGAAGACAAACGGGTGTTAACCGAAGACGGCAAGGAAGGCGACGCCAACGGTAATTCGATCCGCTTGTTGGATGAATGCGGCGCCTTGCTAGCGAAAGGCTCGATTCGCCACAGTTATCCCCATTCCTGGCGGTCCAAGGCCCCCTTGATTTTCCGCAACACGTCGCAATGGTTCATTTCGATGGCAGAGAATAATTTACGGGACACCGCGTTACGCGCCATCTCCGAAACGCGCTTCGTGCCCGAAGGGGGCCGGAACCGGTTGCACGCAATGATCGAAAGCCGCCCAGATTGGTGCATTTCCCGGCAACGCGCCTGGGGCGTGCCAATCCCGGTCTTCGTCGACAAGCGAACCGGTGGCCCGTTGCGCGATCAAGCCGTCATCGACCGCATTGTAGAAGCCTTCACCGCCGAAGGTGCGGATTGCTGGTATAGCAGCCCGCCAGAACGCTTTCTGGGCGACGCCTACGACCCGGATGATTACGAAAAGGTCACGGATGTCGTTGATGTCTGGTTCGATTCGGGCTCCACGCATTGCTTCGTTCTGGAGGAACGCGACGATTTGCATTGGCCCGCGTCGTTGTACCTGGAAGGGTCCGACCAACATCGCGGTTGGTTTCATTCATCCTTGCTGGAATCCTGCGGCACCCGCGGGCGCGCGCCCTATGACGCTGTACTCACGCACGGCTTCGTCATGGCCGAAGACGGCCGTAAAATGTCCAAGTCCCTGGGCAATATCGTCGAACCACAAAAAGTCGCCGATCAATTCGGTATCGAAACATTGCGGCTTTGGGTGGTCGCGTCTGATTATTCCGAGGACTTGAAAATTGGTCCAGAAATCATCAAACGCCAGGTCGATGCCTACCGACGTCTGCGCAACACCTTGCGGTGGCTGCTCGGCAATCTTGGGGGATTCGACGCCGCCAAGCGGGTCGACGTCGCGGACATGCCCGAACTGGAACGCTGGGTGCTGCATCGCCTCAGCGAAATGGACGTGATGGTCCGCACCAGTTGCGCCGCCTACGATTTCCATCACATGTTCCGCGAATTACATGATTTTTGCGCCGTCGATTTGTCCGCGTTTTATTTCGATATCCGCAAGGATAGCCTGTATTGCGATGGCCCCGATGCGCCATCCCGTCTCGCCGCGCTGACGGTCCTGGACGCCCTGTTTAATTGCCTGACCGCCTGGTTCGCGCCAATCCTGTGCTTCACGGCGGAAGAAGCCTGGCTGTCGCGCACTGGCGACACGCCCGATAACAGCGTTCATCTGCGCCAATTCCCCGGCATTCCCACCGATTGGCGCAACGAAGTCTTGGGTGAAAAATGGATACGTTTGCGCGCTATCCGCCGCGCGATTACCGGGGCAATTGAAATTAAGCGCGCCAAAAAAGAAATTCGCTCCAGCCTGCAAGCCACAGCAGATGTTTATTTGAACGCTGCGGATAAAACGACGTTCGACAACACCGACGCGGCGGAGCTTGCGATCACCTCGGCCTTGACCTTGATTGAAGCGCCCGCCCCCGACGACGCCTTCACCCTTGACGATGTGGACGGCGTAGGTGTGGTGGTGCACCAGGCCGACGGCGAGAAATGCGAGCGATGCTGGCGCATCCTGCCCGATATTGACGCCGACCCGGATGTCCCCGGCGCGTGCGGACGATGCGCCGATGTGATCCGGGACCAACGCGTAGCCGTCGCTTGACGTCAAAACCTGAGCCTCACGCCGCGAGCCGCGCCATGGTTCGGGCAGGGTTAATACCGGCGCTCGTCGTTGCAGTAGTGGATCAAGCGTCGAAATGGTGGATATTTCTGGATGTAATGAACCCACCGCGGGTCCTGGAAATAACGCCTTTTTTCAATGTCGTGCTGACCTTCAATCGCGGCGTCAGTTTTGGGTTGCTCGACAGCGACTCGCCCTGGGCTCAACCACTACTAATCGCCCTGGCGCTCGCTATTTCAATCTTTCTAATCTTGTGGCTGCGCAAGGCGGAGTCGGTGTTGGCCGCACGCGCCATTGGCCTGACGCTTGGCGGCGCGCTGGGCAACGTGATCGATCGTTTTGTGCATGGCGGGGTCGTTGACTTTCTGGACTTTTCCGCCTTTGGCATGCACTGGCCCGCCTTCAACGTCGCCGATGCAGCGATCACATGCGGCGTCGCTTTACTTCTATTTGACGCCTTGATTACCGAGCGTGGGAATCATAAGTAAAGTGGACCAGGTTTATCCGTGTCAGGGAAAGCAGCGCAACGCATGAACGACAATATTTATTCGGTACAAAATCACATTCGGATTGGTTGTTTATTGGGACTTGCGGTTTGGCTTGCCGGGTGCGGCGGAAATTCCCAGGTTGGCCAAGTGCTCGGCTTTGAAAAAACTACGCCGGACGAATTTTCAGTGGTCAAACGAGCGCCACTCACCCTGCCGCCCGATTATGGTTTGCGCCCCCCCAAACCGGGCACCCCTCGACCCCAGGCCGTTTCACCCCGCAGCGACGCTAAAAAAAGCCTGCTCTCCACTTCATCGAAAGCCCCGGCGTCAGCCTCAGAAACCCGAAGCGCGGCCCGTCGCGCGAAACACGCCCAGATTAACGCCCAGGCGAAAGGACGTTCGTCCAGCGAAGTCGCCCTGTTAAAACGCTCTGGCGCACTAGGGGTCGATCCAAAAATTCGCCAGACCCTCAACCTGGAATTGATCAGCACATCAAATGTTGCGGAGGAAATCCTCGTCGACAAGCTTCTGTTCTGGCAAGACGCCAAACAACAGACCGGTTCGCAGAACGCCACGATTATCAACGCGGAGGCGGAAGCCCACCGGATGCGTGAAAATGCGGCGCTTGGAAAGTCAACGACCGTAGGCCAGACGCCGACGATTCGGCGCAAGGAATAGCGCCAAAAGGCTAACGATCATGAGGCTGTTTTCCCGTAAAACCACGCCCGTCTTCACCCCGTTTATCATGGGTGTCCTGGTTCTCGCTATTAGTTTCCTTAGCCCTGCGCGCGGCGCGATCTTTAATCCCAAAGTCTTCACCTTGAAAAATGGTATGCAGGTGGTCGTTGTGTCAAACCATCGCGTGCCCGTGGTGACGCATATGGTCTGGTACAAGGTCGGCGCGATGGATGAGCCGCCGGGAAAATCAGGTCTGGCACATTATTTTGAACATTTGATGTTCAAGGGTACCGATACTCTGAAACCGGGCGATTTTTCAAAAATCGTCGCGGCGAATGGTGGGCGTGAAAACGCCTTTACCGCCCAGGATTACACGGGATATTACCAGTCCGTCGCCGCCGACCGGCTGGCATTGATGATGAAAATAGAAGCCAATCGAATGACCCGGCTCGTATTGACCGACGATGTCATCAAACCCGAACGCCAAGTCATTCTGGAGGAGCGCAGCAGCCGCACGGGCAATAATCCCGCCGCCCAGCTCTCTGAACAGGTCTCCACGGCGCTGTACATGAATCACCCGTACCGCATTCCCATAATCGGGTGGGCGCATGAAATCGAGGGCCTGACCCTAACCGACCTCACGACTTTTTACCGGCAGTGGTATCGGCCCAACAACGCGATCCTTGTCGTGTCCGGCGACATCACCGCCGCACAAGTACGGCCGTTGGCTGAAAAATATTATGGCGTGATCCCGGCCAAACCATTGCCAAAACGTATCGATTGGCAAGAACCGCCGTTGTTGACCGACCGGCGCGTCACCTTAACCCATGACCGCGTCCGCCAACCCGCATGGTCACGCCGATACCTGGCACCCAGCGCCCTCTATGGCAATGTCACCTTGACCTATCCTCTACAAGTCCTTGCCGAAATTTTATCGGGCGGCACCACCAGCCGCCTTTATAAAGCGCTAGTCGTCGAAGAGAAAGTCGCCGCCAGCGCGGGCGCATGGTATGATTCCCATGCGCGCGGCCCCAGTATTTTCGGCTTCTATGTCAGCCCGGCGCCTGATAAACAAAACGGCGTCAAAACAGCGGAACAAGGCGTCATCGCGCAAATTGACAAATTGATCGCCGACGGCGTTACCGATGCGGAGGTCGAAAAAGCGACCACCCGTCTGCAGGCCTCGGCAATTTACGCGCGAGATTCATACCACACTCCAGCGCGCATTCTCGGTAGCGCTTTGGCGATCGGCATGAGCGTCGCCGATGTTGAAGCCTGGCCCGAGCGCATCGGCGCGGTTACCAGGGCGGATGTCAACAAGGCGGTCGCCGCCATTTTCAAAGACAAGCGATCCTTGACGGCGTTGCTGCTCCCCAAACGGAAATCCAAATGAGACGGTTAATTGGCCTCATTTTAATCGCCCCTATCTTTTTGGCCATGCTCCCTCTGTCGATACAGCCTGCGGCGGCGGTTGAGGTTGAAAGGGTTATAAGCCCAGGCGGGATTGAAGCCTGGCTGGTGCGCGACAACAGTATTCCGATCACCGCGCTGGAATTCAGTTTTCGCGATGGCGGCGGTGCCGGTGATCCCAAGGGCAAGGCTGGCACGGCGAATATGGCGTCAAGCCTGTTGGACGAAGGCGCAGGCGCATTGGACAGTCAAGCGTTTCAGGGCCAATTGGAGGACCACGCCATCCGTCTTAGCTTCGCCGCCGGGCTGGAAACCCTGCGCGGCAGCCTTAAGACCCTCAACCGGAATCGCCATAAAGCCGTAGAACTGCTTCATCTGGCCTTGACGCAACCCCGCTTCAACGGCGACGCCGTTGCGCGCATCCGCCAACAAATCAAGGTCGGCCTGATGCGCAGTGAAACCAACCCGAACAGCCGCGCCAGCCGCATATGGCGCCGCGCCATGTTTGATGATCATCCGAACGGGCGGCCAGTGAGCGGCACATTGACCTCACTCGCCGCGATCACAGCGGAGGACTTAAAACATTTTACCGCTACGCGAATGACAAAAGACAAACTTATCATCGGCGCCGTCGGCGATATTAACGCAAAAGACCTCGCCACCTTACTGGATGATGTTTTTAGCGCCCTCCCGCAATCAACCGCAAAGACGCCCGAAATCGCCATCGCGTCACCGCGCGCCCAGGGCGATGTGTACGTAGCCCCAATGGATATTCCGCAAAGCGTCGTGCTCTTCGGACAGCCGGGCCTGCAACGCAATGACCCAGATTATTACCCCGCCTATGTGATGAACTATATCCTGGGCGGCGGCGGGTTCGCCTCGCGTCTGTACAACGAAGTGCGGGAAAAACGGGGGTTGGTCTATAGCGTGTACAGCTATTTACACACGATGAAGAAAGGCCCGCTTATTTCGGGCGGTTTGGCCACGCGCAACAATCAGGTCGCGGACGCCCTCGCGTTGGTGCGCGCGGAATGGGCAAAAATGCGGACGCAAGGCGTCACGAGCGACGAATTAAAACGAGCCAAGCAGTATTTGAACGGGGCCTTTCCGTTGCGGATGAGTAGCACATCGGCCATCGCGCGGATGCTGGTCGGCATGCAGTATGAAAATCTTGGCATTGACTATCTGGACCGGCGCGCCGGTTTCATCAATAAAATCAAACAAACCGACATCGCCCGCGCCGCCAAACGTTTGCTGGACCCAGACAATCTGACCGTTGTGATCGTGGGAAACCCCGAAAAGATTAAACCAACGGC
>JAPKDL010000229.1 GCA_028822585.1 Alphaproteobacteria bacterium
GGACGAGCCGCCGTTTATGACGCGCCAAATGAGCCGTTTGTCATTCGAGAATTCCCGGTTCGCGACGTAAAGTCGGACGAGGTTTTGATCCGCGTCACCATGTCGACAATTTGTCGTTCTGACATACATTCATACCTGGGACATCGGCCGAATCCCTGCCCTGGTATTCTGGGCCATGAGATCATCGGGATTATTGAACAACTGGGCACATCAGTGACGCATGATCTTCGCGGGGACGCGCTAAAATGTGGCGATAGAGTGACATGGACGGAGTTTTTTCACTCCGGAGACTCATACTACGCTGACGTCCACGATATGCCGCAAAAAGCCGAAGGCGTCCGGAAATATGGGCATGATTTAGCGCATGAGGACCCTCATTTTCTGGGAGGGTTTGCGGAATATTGTTATATTCAACCAGGGACTGGAATCCTCAAACTTCCCGATTCAATTTCTGACGAAGAAGCGACACCGTTGAATTGTGGGGTCGCCACCATGATTTCTGTTATCGAGGCGACGGAGATATCTGAAGGCGATACGGTCGTCATTCAAGGCCTCGGGCTACTCGGCCTGTATGGGTGCGCCATCGCCAAATCCCGTGGCGCGAAGCATGTTATCGGTCTCGACGCCGTAGCGAACCGTTTAAAAATAGCGAAAAAATTTGGCGCGGACCACACCATAGATATTTCTTCCATAGCGGCGAACCAACAAATAGAAATGGTCCGTAAGATTTGCCAGCCCGATGGCGCGGACGCCGTGATCGAGGTTTGCGGCGTACCCGCTGCGGTGCCTGTTGGCTTGAAGATGTTACGCGTCGGCGGGCGATACACGATCGCAGGGTTGGTCAATCCGGACGCTCATTTCACGCTCGATGGCAATGAAATCTTAAAACGCTATATCACGCTAAAAGGCATTCATAACTATCACCCCCGCCATTTGATCCAAGCTCTCGATTTCGTCATGGAAAACCGGCATCGGTTTCCGTTTGCCGACATCGTCGATTCAAAATTTTCTCTTGATCAACTTGACGAGGCGTTCGCGAGGGCGGGACAGAACGATGTCCTTCGCGCCGCCATCGTACCCTAATGACCCAAGACGGAGCCGGAGCATGAACCACATAAAGAAAGTTCGACCGCTCATCAAAGAGGCGATGCGGATTGGGGGCCGTAAAGTAGAAACCAACGATGTCATTGAGGTTCGCTATCCCTATACCAATGAAGTCATCGGGACCGTGCCAGCGGGGACCGCAGAGCACGCAAGAGAAGCGTTTGAAATTGCAGCGGCTTATAAACCACGCCTGACCCGTTATGAACGCCAACAAATTTTGTTCAAGGCGGCTGAATTGATCCGTGCGCGACGGGAAGACATTGCGAATGTTCTGACGTTGGAATTGGGCATCAGCAAACAACACGCCCTTTATGAGACTGGACGCGCGTATGACGTCTTCACGTTATCGGGTCAACTCGCGATCCTCGACGATGGTCAGATATTTTCGTGCGACGTGACGCCAAACGGGAGGTCTCGCAAAATTTTCACCAAACGCGGCCCCGTCTCCACAATTTCCGCAATCACACCATTCAACCATCCCCTCAACATGGTGGCTCATAAGATTGCGCCCGCCATCGCCACGAATAATTGTCTGGTTTGCAAACCAACCGAGTTGACCCCGCTGACGGCGATTACGCTTGCCGATATTCTTTACGAAGCGGGGCTGCCGGTGGAGATGTTTCAAATCGTGACGGGGTGGCCGCAGGACATTGGCGAGGAGATGATAACCAACGAGCACATCGACGTCATTACCTTCACAGGCGGCGTCGCTGTCGGCAAGATGATCGCGCATAAATCGGGATACACGCGCGCAGCCTTGGAACTTGGCGGCAACGACCCGTTGATTGTTTTGAATGATCTCGATGACGCCGATCTGGAAAAAGCGGCTGCGATCGCCGTTGCGGGCGCTACGGGGAATTCAGGTCAGAGATGCACCGCGGTGAAACGAATTTTAGTTCAAGAAGATGTCGCAGACCGGTTCGTGCCGCTGGTTCTCGAACGCGCGAAGGCGATCAAATTTGGCGATCCCGAAGACCTTGATACGGAACTTGGCTGTGTTGTTCATGAAGAGGCGGCGGCTACGTTTGAGGAACGGGTTTATGCGGCGGAGACTCAAGGCGCCAAGGTGCTTTACAACCCGGGCCGCAAAGGAGCCTTGTTGCCCCCGATTGTCGTTGATCATGTGCCGCACGGCAGCGAGCTTGTTTTCGAAGAAACATTTGGTCCCATCATTCCTATTGTTCGCGCGCCAAATGATGATGTCGAGCTGATGGCGATTTCGAATTCGACGCCGTTTGGCCTTTCTGCGGGCGTGTGCACCAATACCCTTGACCGCGCGACAGCCTATGTTGAAGGATTGGATGTCGGGTCGGTGAATATTTGGGAGGCGCCTGGCTACCGAATTGAAATGTCTCCATTTGGCGGGGTCAAAGATTCGGGAAATGGCGTGAAGGAAGGCGTCCTGGAGGCAATGAAATTCTTCACGAATTTGAAGACATGGTCCCTTCCTTGGCCGGAATAGCACGGATCCACATAGCGCCCGATAGAAGAAAATG
>JAPKDL010000087.1 GCA_028822585.1 Alphaproteobacteria bacterium
CCCCCGCCGGGCGTTACCCGGCACCGTGTTTCCGTGGAGCCCGGACTTTCCTCCCACACCGCTCGAAAGCGGCGAGAGCGATCATCCAACCGTCTGGCTGTCTTTCGTATAATCCTGCATCGCCGTTAAATCAATCAGCCGCATTTATCAGCCCCATTAGGCCACCCAACATCGCTGCCGTTTCCACACCGGCGACACCGTCGATTTGCATCGGACAAAACCGGCGCTGAAAAGCACTCAATGACGACGCCGCGTCTGGATTATAGCCATAGCGCGCCAACAGGTCAGGAACGACCGCCGGATTGGTCACCACGGGTTCTGGCCACTGCCCCACCCCCGCCAGCGCCAGACGCCGCCAGTCAAACAATTCTCCGGGATCCAATTTCCGGTCCGGTGCGATGTCCGAATGTCCGACCACATTACGCCCTGGAATTGCATGGCGTGACACGATGTCCGCCGCCAAACCGACCAACGCTTCCATCTGCGCCTTGGGAAACGTCGTGTACCCGAATTCATGACCAGGATTGACCAACTCGATGCCGATCGAGCGGTCGTTGATATCGCGCCAGCCCCGCCAATAGGCGAATCCCGCATGCCAGGCGCGGCGCGCTTCGGCGACCAAACGGTGAACCCGGCCCGCTTCATCAATCATATAATGCGCGCTGACCCGATTATCCCCCGTTGGGTCGGTCAATCGATCCAAGGCGTCGTGGGCGCTCTTCATACCCGTGTAATGCAGAACCAGCATATCAATGGTGGCACCCACCGGGCGTGGTTCGTGGTTGGGCGACGGCGTATCTATGACCCCGCTGCCGCAATTCATGGCGCTTCGCTCATCTCTTCCTGCTTAATCTCAAGCGCCAACCACTCGTCTTCCGCCGCCGCTAATTCCGCCCGCGCTGCGTCCAGTCGGGCGGCAGTCATGTTGTACGCGTTGGCGTCACGGCGGAACAATTCCGGATCAGCCAGTATCTTTTCCAACGTGTCGATCTCGGTGGTTAAATCTTTCATGGTGCCCGGCAAGGTTTCCAGCGCGCGCTTTTCCTTGTAGCTCAGACGACCCGCCGAATTTGCCCGCCTTTTGGGTTCTTGCCTTAAGGCAGCCTTGGGAGACATAGTGGCGAGAGGTTCGTCTAATTTTGGGCGCTGGCGCAGATAATTGCTGTACCCACCAGGATATTCCTGGATGACGCCATCTCCTTCGACCGCAATCACGCTAGTTACCACACGGTCAAGGAAATCGCGGTCATGGCTGACCAGCAACAACGTGCCTGAATATTCCCCCAGCATATCCTCCAACAAATCAAGCGTATCCAGGTCAAGGTCATTGGTGGGCTCGTCCAGCGCCAATACGTTCGACGGCGCCGCCAGATTGCGCGCCAGCAACAAACGGTTTCGTTCGCCACCAGACAGGCTGGACACCGGACCACGCGCTTGACGTTCATCGAACAGAAAATCGCGGAGATAAGCGACCACATGGCGCTGGCGGCCCTGCACAATCAGGCTGTCGCCGCCCGCGGGGCAAAGGGTGTCCCACAGCGACTTGTCCGGGTCCAATTCCGCACGTTGTTGGTCAAACCGGGCGATGGTGATGTTCGAACCGCGCCGAACATCACCGGAATCAGGATCGCTGACCCCGATCAAAATATCCAGCAAGGTTGTCTTACCGGCACCATTCGGGCCAATCAGTCCGATCCGGTCGCCCCGTAATATTCGGGTCGAAAAATCATCGATGATGGTGTGCTCGCCGTAGGATTTCGACAAGTTTTTGGCGTCGATAACGATGCGACCGCCTTGTTCGCCCACGCTCGCCTCCAGCGCTGATTTTTTGTCGCTGCGCAGCATTTGCGCGCGTTTCTGTCGCAAATCGGAAAGTTTGCGCAGCCGCAATTGATTACGCTTGCGCCGTGCGGTGACGCCGCGATGCAGATACCGTGCTTCCGCCTTGATATGTTGCTGGACACGGTTGCGTTCGGATTTTTCCGCCGCCAACACTTGCGCCGACCATTCCTCGAACGCTGAGAAACCTTTGTCATGGCGATGGATTTCACCCCGGTCGAGCCACAACGTCGCGTTGGTCACCTTGGATAGAAAGGCGCGATCATGGCTGATAACCAGCAATCCACCGCGAAACCCGGCCAGCATCGTTTCCAGCCATTCGATGGTCGGCAGGTCAAGATGGTTGGTCGGTTCGTCCAACAGCAAAATTTCGGGCTCTATCGCCAAGGCGCGGGCCAAGGCCGCCCGACGTCCTTCGCCTCCAGACAACTGCGCAGCTTTTTGGTCTGGATCCAGAGATAATTTTTCGATCATCGCCGCCGCCCGGTGCGGTTCCGCGCCACCCGCCGCAACATAATCCGAAACACTTATGTTTTCGGGAAATACCGGTGCCTGTGGCAAATATCCGATCACCGCGCCCGGCTGTTGAAAACGCTCGCCGCCATCCAAGAGAACTTCGCCGGTCAACGCCTTCAACAAGGTCGACTTGCCACCGCCATTAGGACCGACCAGACAAATCCGGTCGCCCCGACCAATGGCGGCGTCGATACCGGCAAACAACGGCGCACCGCCAAATGTGACGTTTGCGCCACGCAGCGCAAGGATTGGAGGCGTCGGCGCCATTATACTAATCCACGTTCCAGTTGGACCGCGTCATAAGCTGAATTGATAGCAGCCAATCGCTTATTCGCCAAATCGATGAATTCTTCCGGTAGACCTTGAGCGATCAATCTGTCGGGGTGGTTTTCCCGAACCAATGCTCGATAGGCGGATTTAAGATCGTCGTTCGATATTTCACGATTAACGCCCAACACTTGATAAATATCCGCGTCAGCGCCGCTACGTTCTATCGCGGTCACGCGTTCGAAGACCGCTTGATCGAGGCCGAATATGTCTGACACCGCCTCCAAAAATATTAGTTCATCAGGATGAATTTTACCGTCTGCATGCGCGATTTGCGCCAAACAGCTCAATAACTCCTCCAAAACAGCGGGATTGCCCACGAACATGTCGGCCAGCTGGCACGCATAAGGCTCAAACCCGGCGCTGTCCTTGCGCGCTTGATTAAAGACGCGAGAGACATTGGCGACTTCGTGTTCCGGCACCTTGAACATTTGTTTGAACGCGTTGACCTCTTCGCGCGTAACGACGCCATCGGCCTTCGCCATTTTCGCGCTCAGGATGATCACGCCGATGGTAAACGCGACGGATTTGGTCGGATCACCATCCGTCTCTTGGTCTTGCGCCGCACGGTATTTATCGACGGCATGGCCTGCAACCGCACCAACGATGGCACCAATCGGACCGCCAAAAGCGAACCCAGTCGCGCCGCCAAGAATTTTACCCCAAATGCTCATATCGATATCTGCACTAAATTTCGCCAAGTTTTCTCTTATTGAACCGCTGGATTAGGCGTCACTTTCGGGATTAATCCAATACGACCAATTCCGGGAAACTTAAACGCCAACCCTAAAGGATCAACGCCGAACGTAAGCCCCGCGACGTTTATTTCAAGACCTTCTTCGACTCCGACCAACACACCCAGCATCCCCCCCAGCGAGACTTGATAGCCCGTGCCGCTGGGCGCAGCCGCCAATAGATCGCTTCCCAGAAAATCCTTACCAATCGCGGTCGGCGGTAAATCAAGTTTCAATTCCGGCGCGTGGCGCGCAACCCAGGCTGTGAACGTGTTGCTGTTGGGACCCGGCCACACGGTGTATTCGTCCTTATATGGATAGGCGCGGGCGGCCCGGTCTATTTTTTCAATCAGCGCGTCAACACCGTCGCCGCGTTGTTCCGCGAGCAATTCCGGTTTACTGCCGAACCAATACCGGTCCGGAACGTCCTGTTTAATCGACAGCACATCAAGCCCCGAACGCAACCGCCACCCAATCACCTGATATACCGTGTAAGCGGTTGCATTACTGGGCTTGGCGGCGATCCAGGTGTGTACGCCAAAGGCACCGCGCCAACTAAACGCACGCGCACCATAGACATGCACGACCGCCTCACGAACCTGCATCGGGTCCGGCGCAATTCGCGCTGCTTCCCGGCTTGCGGTGTGCCAATCACTGCCCAAGACACTTCCCCCCATCAAGACCAACGTCGGGCCAACCAACAAGACGACAAGGATCGCCGCCGTTCGCCCAACCCATGTTTTTGCACACCACTTCATACATGCACCCCATTCTTGGAAATCCAAAACAAAGCCCCAGCTCCACGGACGCTACCTGGCACGACACGATACGTTCACCAACCTTCCCAACCGCCGCTATTTTTTCGAGCGCCTGGAATCCATGCTCGTGACGCCAACGACTCCAGGATCCGCTGTTACGTTGTTTTATATCGATCTGGATAAATTCAAACCCGTTAAAGATATATTGGGCCACGAACGTGGAAATCAGTTGTCAGTCCAGGTTGCCAAATTTATCCGCGGACAATTATCCAAATCTGATATGGCTGCGAAGATCGGCGACGATGAATTCGCTGTCGTGGCGGCTGCCAAAAATTTGATGTCGATTTGCGTATTCATTATTGACCGCCAGGGTTGTTCGGTTGTGATGAGTGAACAACGCCATTCCGTCACAATTATAGCCAAACGCCCGCCACGTGCTGGCAGCGGTTCCTTTGGTGGCGTGATCGAAGGGTTGCGCCATCGGACCACAACGGATAGCCCCAACTGGCGACAACGCGCCATTGATGCCCTGTCAGTATGGTAACCATGCCCAAGGCATTCGCCGCAACCGACGTAAACCCAAAAGAGCAAGGGCGCTGGCGCCGCCACCGCTTCTGACGCCGCTCCCATAACAAACGACGCAGCGCCAAAAGCAACGCCGCCGCTCAAAACCCACGGCGCTATATTACCGCCGACACAACCCGTTCAAAACCCGTTTCCCACACCCTGGCTTCCTATGTTCTATCAAGAGCCTTGCTAAACCGTCGCGCCATATTAATAAATATAAACAAAATTTCACACTCTGGCGTCCTGCGGCGTCAAAATGGAGAGAAAAATGGCCCAAATCTCTGACGTTGAACCGCACCGATACACCCAAATAGACGTGATCCCCCTTGCAGGCGCCTTGGGTGCCGAAGTGCGGGGCGTCGACATTTCCGGAGGCGTTGATGATTACCTGCTGGCTGAAATCCACCGCGCCTGGCTGGACCATCACGTCATATATTTTCGGGACCAAAACCTGACGCCGGACCAACACGTCGCATTCGCAATGCGATTCGGGGGCATTCATCTGCATTTATTCAACAAGAGCCTGGACGGACATCCGGAAATCACCGAAATGTTGAAGACACCGGAAGAAACCGTCAACAACGGCGATGTCTGGCATTCCGATCAGATGTACACGCCCAAACCCGCCAAGGGCACCATGCTGTATGGCCGGGAAATTCCCCCGTATGGCGGCGACACGATGTTCGCCAATTTATACCTGGCCTATGAGGCGTTATCAGAAGGCTTGAAGAACACGCTTGCCGGGCTGAAGGGCGTCAACAACGGCGACACCAAGAACAACGCCACCGGCATGTCGCGCATGGATCGGGTTAACGCCGGGCTTCCGCAAATTCCACAAGTTGATCCAGGCGACGCGCAAACGATTTCTATCCACCCATTGGTGCGCACCCACCCTGAAACCGGTCGCAAGGCGCTCTATCTAGGCTATCATACAGACCGGATTGATGGTTGGAGCAGTGAAGAAAGCAAACCTCTGCTGTCCTATCTGGATGAACACGCGCATCGACCGGAATTCACTTGCCGGATGCGCTGGGAAAAGGACACCCTCACCTTTTGGGACAACCGCTGCACCCAGCATTTCGCGGTCAACGACTATACCGGATACCAGCGCCGCATACACAAAGTCATGATCCAGGGCGACACACCAATTTAGGCCGACAAAATGACCTATGAACATCTGATTTACGACAAGGTCGACGCGCGCGTGACCATCACGTTGAACCGCCCCGAAAAAATCAATGCTCTAAACGAACAGCTCACCCGGGAGTTCGAAACGGCGATGCTAGCCGCCGAAGACGATAACGACGTGCGCGTCGTCGTCTTAAAAGGCGCCGGTCGAGGGTTTTGTTCCGGGCATGATTACAGCAAGGAACATTTCGCGCCCGGCGAGCGCGAAACCGGGCACGCCACGGAAACACACAGGATCGACTTCGAAAAACGTCTGCGCGCTTATATGCGGGTATGGGAAATTCCAAAGCCCGTCATCGCCCAGGTCCATGGCCCCTGCATCGCGGCAGGCACGATTGTTGCGGGTTTAGCGGATATCGTCGTCGTCGCCAACGACGCGAAGATTGGCCCGGTGGAAGCCGCCCCCGGTATGGTTCAGGGACTTATCTGGGGGTCCTGGCTGCCGTTGGTCGGCCTCCGGAAAACCAAAGACTTTGCTTTTCTGCACGGCACGATGGACGGCATCGAAGCCGCGCAATGCGGATGGGCGACCAAGGCGGTCGCGCTGGCCGATTTACCGGACACAGTGGACCGCATGGCCACTGAAATTGCGCGGGTGCCGCTGGAAATTCTGATGATGAAAAAGCTGGCGATCAACCGCAGCGCCAACCAGATGGGCTTCCGGGAGATGATGGAAATCAACTTCGAAATGAGCCTCGCCGGGCATTTCAGCAACACGCGGGAGAAATGGGCCGCGAAGCTGGAAGAAGACGGCTTCAAGCCGGTCATGCAGGATTGGAAAGCGGGTACGGTTTACGATCGAAACCGCAACCGTTAACCGCTTTCGGTCTTAATTACTCACCAGATCAATAAGTTGGTGGCCTGATTTACGAAAAATTTAGGAACCAAACCTTTCGATCAGGCCACTAGATACTGACAATGGCGCGGACATCCACCACGCCTTCCGGCAACGGCGCCTCGTTCCAACTGGTCCCGCCGTCCTCGGTTCCGAACACCTGACCCAGGCGCGCGGCACAATACACCCGGTCCGGATTGGCATCGTTGACATTCACCGTCATCAGCGTGCTGTCGATGGAAATGTCGTGATCTATGCGGTCCCAGGATTTACCCAGATCGGCGCTGCGATAAAGCGACCCCGCCTGCCCCCGCGCTGAATCGCTCAACGCGGCGTAGAAGGTCTTGGAGTCGTGCGGGCTGGGGATAATATCCCGGCCATAGGTCAATTCGGAGTAATGTTCGATCCCGAATTCACGCCAAGTTTTAGCCTTGTCTTCGCTGATGAACAATCCCATGCGGTTAACCGCCCAGATTGTTCCCGGTTTCGCATCGCTGACCGTCAAAGCGTGCAAATCCAACATGCCTTCGGCGTCGTCTTCGCTGATAATATGGTTGGCTAGATGAGGTTCTTTCGACAACCGTACAAATTCCCCGCTCATATCCTCCCAACTGGCACCACCATCCAGACTGCGTATCAATCCGGCTACTTCCAACGCGGCGTAAATTTCATCTGGATTGACGGGGTCCAGCGCCATCCTCAGAACCCGAACGGGAAAACCGCCGGTAATTGAACAATCCGGTTGAATGGTCGGTAGCTTCGTCCAAGAGTCGCCACCATCGATGGTCTTGAAGATCACTGTGTGATCCATGCCAACGTAAATCGTATCCGGTTCCGTGGGATGGAGCAGCAACGAGTAAATGGCTCGATCCTCCATGGAAACGCGCAGATCAGTCCAAGAATCGCCCCCATCAATCGTCTTGAACAGGCCCAACTGGCTGCCCGCATAGAGTTCACGGGCGTTTCCAGGCCGTCCGACAATCACATTGACCTGCATGTCGGACGGTAAACCGTTGGTCAGCTGCCGCCATTCGGTCGTATTCGCGTCCAAACGATAAACGCCGCAGGTGTTGGCGACATCCGGGCCGGCCAAGGGCGACGCCGCACCGATGAAAATCGTACCTTCCATGATAACTCCTTCCATTATTTGTTCGGTTAATTGGCCACATTGTACCGCGATAGCGCCGCTTCGCCACCTAATTTAACCGGCGATTTCCACCAATCGCACATGGACAAGGTCCGGAACTTCGATGGAATCTTCAGTCAACCGCCGCCTTCGTTCCGCCGCGGAACGATCAAATGGCATACGCACCGGCGAACCACCTTCCACAGGACGCGTCGAACGGATATCCGCCGCATAGCCCGCGACCTCCGCCTTGTAGGCTTCCATGGACATCAACAAATCTGGCCGCATCATCACGAACAGACAACCATAACCGAACATATCCTTTGGCATTGCGGGCACCGCGCACATGGCACCCAGCAATTGCACGGCGATGGCCAACCCCGATCCTTTGTGCCCGCCCCACGCGGCAATCGCGCCCTGCAAGGCCTGATCTGGGCTGCGGGTCGGATGCCCTTCCAGATCGAAGGCCACACCATCCGGCAATTCCTGCCCCAACCGTCCGGCCAACACGACTTCACCATGCATAATCGCCGAGGTCCCGATATCCCATATCACCGGGTCATCGGTTGAGGGAAAGCCAAACGACACGGGGTTGGTGCCAAAGCGGCCTTCCGTCCCGCCATGGGGCGCGACATTGGGCGAGGCGTTGGACGCAATCATCGACACCAGATCCTGCTTCGCCGCCATTTCCGCGTAATATGACAACATGCCAGTGTGCCAGGTATCGCGAGCGCCCACCACTGACATGCCGTGTTCCGACGCCTTTTCAATGGCGATTTCAGCCGCGCGAAGGCCGACCAGATAGCCAATCGTGTTGCCGCCATCCACCAACGCCGAGAGCGGCGTTTCATGGCTGAGGGTTATGGGCTTGCGGCTATAGCTTGACTTGGTCGTGCGCTCATAAACGCTCAGTGCACGCGGCAACCCGCCATAGCTCAGGCCGCGCAATTCACAGTCAATCAAATGATCGGCGATGGCCGCGGATTCTACAGCATCATGACCACAGGCCTGCATGGTTTGATTCACCAACCGCCGCGCTTCACTTACCGTTACTTTCATATTAGGACCACCCCCGCACACCCTGTTCCGGCGGGTCATTGGGTGCCCCGGCGAAGCATTGCGCTATCGCCATCCATGCGGTCGCGGGTTCGCCCAGAACTGTTAAATCAACTTCCGTAATGTTTCGACCTTGGGTCACGACCCGGCAAAAATCCACCGCCAAACCTTCCACCTTATTAGTGTCATCGGGCTCATTCCATTCCCAAATTTCACCCGACGGCGCCATCAACCGGACATAAGGCGCGGCACCCGGCGGGGTCAGTCCGCGATTTGCAAAGGTCCAGCCAAACGTTTTCACCCCCAACACAGCGATATTTTTCAATCGGTCAAAGACCTCACGCGGTTGGCGTTGCAAATCGTAGACTTCCTGGCCATGCGCCCAGGTTTCCATTTGCCGCGCCGTAGCCGCCATGCGCACCCCCATATCCGGGCCCGACCATTTCACCCGGTGTTTGGGATCGGCAGTTGCGAAGGCGTCGCACATTTTCAAAAAATGATCCCGCCATTGCGCCAGTAATGCGGGCCCTTGCTGAATATCAGGCCCCAAACCCGCCATCGATTCGTTCATCCCGACGCCGCCGTCACGCGCCTTTTTTCGCGCGTCGCGTACTTCGAGATATTTGTCTGCGTCGGTCATGGTCAGCACCACCATCCAGTCGCCCAAATGCAAATGCCCCATGACATCATTGACTGTCCAGTTCTTGAACGGGGTGTTGCGTGCCCAATCCGCCTCACTCAGCGTTTCAAGCACCCCGTAAAGCTGGTCCCCTTCCGCCCGCAAATCCGCCGCCAACTGTTTCATGATGATCTCCCTGCCTTATGTTTATCCCGCGTCGCGAATGCGGGCGATGGTTCCCAACCGTAGCCGCAACTTCGTAGATGCGAAAGCACTCGTATCCAATTTTGACATCCGTTCCGCCACACCCTGCGCCGTGGTGGCGAGTGCGTCGGCATTCACCGCCTGATCCAGATACCCTGCCGCAACGGCACCATCGGTGTCATAAATTTCCGCCCCCAAGGTCGCCGCCGTTAGCGCCCGAGGGTCTAGACGATCACGCGCTAATTCCAATCCGAATACCGGCAGTGGTAATCCAATAGCGACTTCGTTCAAGCCTATTTTGGACGCACCCTTAACGCCTATGCGATGATCGCCAGTCAACAATAACAAGGCGCCCGCCGCCACCGCGTGACCGGTGCAAGCGAAGATCACCGGTTGCGGATGTGCGTATAATTTTAACATCGCGTCCAGCCCAGCATTGCGCATGGCGTCCTTCTTGACCTCATCATCGCCGCGAATAACCTTCAGATCGAACCCGCCACACAACACGCCGGGCCGCCCCGTGATCACTACGACCTTCGCGTCCTTCAACGCCCGATCCAGCCCCGCGCTCAACGCAGCGATCATCTCAATCCCAAACGCGTTAGCCTTGCCATCGTCCAAGGTCATTGTCACCACACCACCGGCGCACTGATAGGTCAAAATTTCGCTCATGCAGGTCGTCCTTATCTTGTAAATAAGCTCACCGCCATTCTTGGCGCATGAGCCTAAATTCACAAGGTGCCCCTTACTGTGCCACACCGCCCTTCAAATTGACCCGGTGCACAGGCGCTTTTCCGCCGGATCGCATTTATGCCCAACCAATGCAACGTCTGGCGATTGTCCCAGACAATCAAGTCGCCATGCGTGGGCGTAGGTAAAGGCATCGATGGTGGCGTCCATGGTTAAGCTGTCCAGCAGTTCGGCAATGCGGTCCGCCGCCAATCTTAACCGGTTAGAGCCTTGTATTGGAAATTCAAACAGCCTGGCGACGCCGGCGACCTGGACAACAAAGTGTACGGGCTGGCCCGGCATCTGTCCGAAGGAGCGTCAAAATCGATTCGTTGGACCAAGCAGGTGATCAACATCCCTCTGCGCCAACCGGCCAACTCAATGATGGATTTAAGCCTCAGCATGGAAATCCAATCTAACAGCTCGTCGGACTACCAGGAGGCGGTGACCGCCTTCACCAACAAACAAAAACCGAACTTTACGAGCGGTTAGCTGTGCAACTAAACTGTGCGAATGGCTGACCGGCAGATTACATACTCGGAGATATTTTACTCCATCCAGGGCGAGGGCCGATATTGCGGCGCGCCAACGGTGTGGCTGCGGCTGTTCGGCTGCAATTTGAACTGCGACGGGTTTATGCAGGATAATTTGGACGATCCGGAGTCTTGATCGTTGGATTACAAGGACACGGATTTAGCCGAAATCACCACGATGGGCGACTTGCCGGTATTCCAGCGTGGCTGCGACAGTTCATATTCCTGGGCTAAACGATTCCGGCATTTAGCGCCGAAAGAAACCCCCGCTATTATTGCCAAGCGGTTGCGAGACTTCCTGCCGGGCGGCGTCTTCCGTCACCCAACATCGGCGCAGGACGCGCATCTGGCGTTCACCGGCGGTGAACCGATGATGCAGCAACCCGCGATCATGGCAGTGTTGGACGCGCTACGCGGCGGCGGCAACAGCCCAAACCGGATCACCATTGAGACAAACGGCACCCGCCCTCTATCCAAAGCCTTCGACGCGTATCTGACGCGTATACTCATGGATTTAGGCAAAGAATGGTTTTGGTCCGTGTCCCCCAAAATCCGCACATCAGGCGAAGCATGGGCTGACACGATAAAGCCCGAAATCGTCGGTGACTATGCCAACGCATCATCGCAAGGACAGTTAAAATATGTGGTCGATGGCGACGACCGCACGTGGGACGATGTCGAACGGGCCACCGTGTTGTACCGGGAGGCGGGCATTACGTTCCCCGTTTTCATCATGCCCGTCGGCGGGCGGGTCGAGGATCAACAACGTACCGCCGCTAAGATCGCCGAGCAAACCATCCAACGCGGCTACAATCTGGCCCCACGCGTCCATTGCTATTTGTTTGGCAACGCCTTAGGTACGTAAAACCTGATCACCCCAGACCAACCATGGACCGACTCGATGACGGTGCCGCTATTTGAAATTTCGCAAACCTTCACATTTGACGCCGCGCACACCTTGCCGGTCGAAGGCAACCAGCCGGAACATTTCCGCACGCATGGGCATTCCTTCACCTGTGAAGTGACTCTGCGCGGGACGAAAGTCGCGGCCAATGGATGGGTAATGGATCTGTGTCTGCTGAAAACCGTGTTGGGCACCGTGCATGACGGCCTGGACCACCGCATGTTAAATGAGGTGCCGGGCCTAGAAACACCAACCCTGGAAAATATCGCGGAATGGGTGGCGGCCCAGGTGTTTGGTCGTCTAAAAGGCCAGCCCTTCGAGAATGAAGAACTGAGTGTGTATCGAGTGACGGTCATGCGCACGACCATCGGTGAAACTTGCGTGCTTTACCCCACGAACCTGCCCCGCCTCGCCTGAAGCTTAGACGTAAAGCCACTACCAGACCTCCCCAAACGGGCGTAATTCCACCAGGAACGACCAGGTCGATTTCGGCTGCGTTGCGATACGGTAAATTTCGCTGGCGAGATCGTCCGGTTTGGCAAAATAATCCGCTGGTTTATCCGGCATACGGCGCCGGACCATGGGCATGTCGATGGCCGCGTCGATCACCACATAGGCGACATGAATCCCTTGTGGTCCCAATTCCCGCGCCAGACATTCCGCCAGATTACGCTGCGACGCCTTGGTCGGTGAGAACCCGACATAGCGCGGCCGCCCGCGCATGGCACCGGTGTTGCCCGTGACGATGATCGCCCCTTCGCCAAATTCGCTCATCAATGGAGCTAATTCCTGCGACGTGACCAACAACCCGCCGGTGTTGACGCGGAAATTGCGCACGAACAGATCGGGATCGAGTTCGGCATAGGGCGCAAACGTCGCCAGCGACGCATTATAAACGACGACACTGGGCGCGCCGCGTTCCGCCACGATAGTTTGCAACACCACACGGTACGCTTCCAGATCGTCTATATCGGCGGGATAAGGGTGCGTGTGTTCAATCTCGTCGGCAAAGCTTTGCAGCCGTTCCGCATGCCGCGCGATCATGGATACAGCATAGCCTTCGGCCACGAACCGCCGCACACAAGCCAGCCCAGTTCCTTTGCCGACGCCGACGACAAGACAATGAGGTCGGGTCAAGCCGCCACCGGCGCGTAAAACGGTTGCGTCCCTTTCAACACCAACCGATGCATGAGGCGTAGGTCGTTGGCGGCAAATCCATTGCGGGCGTGCAGCACCGTGCGGTTGTCCCAGATGATCATGTCCCCGTTTTGCCACTGCTGTTCCCAGACGAATTCCTCCCGGGTCGCGTGCGCCCAGACCTGGTCAAGCAGACAGTTGCTCTCCTCCACCGGCATGCCCATGATGTACCCATTGATGCGGCGCCCGAGATATAACACGTCGCGTTCAGTTTCCGGATGCGTCATGACCATGGGATGGATCGGGCCGGGAATTCGACGAATGTCGTCCGTGCCGGGGTCTTTCAGGCCAGGTCTGATCGTGCCGTCGCTGCTGTG
>JAPKDL010000230.1 GCA_028822585.1 Alphaproteobacteria bacterium
CCGGGGCAAGAGATCACTTGTGGTCGGTCAGCAAGACCCCGGGTTCTCGTATGCCCTCAGAGTTTTCATCCACTCCCCATTCCACCTTGCCCATCGCCTATGATGCGTCCGGGAATACAGCCCTGGTCGGCGCTCATTTATTGTATGAATTGTTGTGCGTCTTGCCCGGTGTCGCTTACCGTTAGTGACCGAGTTTACGCAACAGGTCGTGGAACGGTGATTGCGGGCCGGGCTTTTCCGGGTACTTCATGTTTAAGCGTTTCTTCCGCCATGGGTTACCCGAAGATGCGGCATCAACCGCCGCCAAAATGCTAATTTTTTTCCGCACCGCATAGCGCGCCAAACCCGCAGCGGCAGCGATGACAACGAAAACAGCGAAATAGGCGCTGTCGATGAAGATCAACCCAAGGCAGACAAACCCGGCCAATCCCACGATAAGGCCATAAAAATTTTCCCATTTCTCATAGGCCGCCCGCGCGTCGCCGCGGTTCCCTGCGTCAGTCTTGTTCGTGCTCATTTATCGATCTCCACGAATTTGAAAACTCGACGCACCATATTAGGGCATCGAAGTGACCATGGACAGCCGCCCCCGCACCATTCGCATTATTCAGCCGCCACAGCCTGATGCAAATGTATTTTGTGGGTTTCCTCAAGTATCAGTGAAAACACTGAAGAACCTACGTTGTGACTTTAAAATCTCGTCATACTGACAAACTTTACACTCTCGAATCTAATAAAGGCCCTTATGCAGAGGTCTCCTTTGATTAAACTTGTTCTGGTACCGAGTTGCCCGGCAGGGCTTAATCCTCGAAAAATGGCGTTTCTCCGTCTCCTTGCAGCACAATATTGAAACGAACCGTGTTATCGCTACCCTCGGCGACGTCCCCCACCAGTCGCATCCGATCTTCTTCGGGAACACCCGATAATGCAGGATCGGCATCGTTGGCGTCTTCACCAGGAAAATACAGCCGCGTCACCAACCGGCGCGTCAAACCGGCGGCGAAGATAGAAACCGCAATATGCGGTGCCTGCCATTGGTTGCCCTCACCCGGCACGGCACCCGGCTTGATCGTCACAAAGCGATAGCATCCATCGCCATCGGTCAGCGTGCGGCCAAATCCGCGAAAATTTTCATCCAGCTCCCGGTCACCTGAATTGGCCGGTGCATCAGCGGGATGGTTGTAACGGCCCTGCGCATTGGCCTGCCAAATTTCCAACAGAACATCGCGAAGCGGCCCCCCCGCACCGTCGATCACCTGACCTTCGACAATGATGATTTCGCCGACCGCTTTACCGTCGGAGGTCAAATCATTATCGCCATCACGTAATAGTGCATAGTTGAAAAAGGGCCCTACCGTTTGACCGGCGCTTGGCGTTGTTTTCGAATCAGTCATCATCCCACCATCGGCGTGGCGCGGCGCCCGCGCAGCACAATATCAAAACGGTATCCCAGGGCGTGTTCATGCACCCCCACGACGGGATCAAATGTCATGATCAACCGTTCCTTCGCATCCACGTCGGGAACGCCGTGCAAAATGTGATCCAATTCGTTCAATGGATCGCCTGGAAAGTAGCACTGCGTAATCATACGGCTCATGAAACTGCGGCCAAACAGGGACAGGTGCAAATGCGGCGGGCGCCAGTAGTTGCCCGAATTGGGCACGGGGTAGGCGCCAGGTTTGATCGTCATAAAACGATAATGCCCTTCGGAATCCGTCACCGCGCGGCCCGCGCCAATGAAATTTGGATCGCCCGGCGCATCGCGCGTGTCCATGAGGTGATGATATTTGCCCGCACTGTTAGCCTGCCATAATTCAATAAGCGTATTGGCGGCGGGGCGACCATCTTCATCGGTGACAAAGCCGTCCATAACCATCAACGAACCGATCGCCGCATCGCCTTTCGCATTCACCGACAAATCGTATTCATCCGCCACGAGGTCGTCTTGAGTAAACAACGGGCCTGTCGTTTCAGTCAGTGTGCGTGGCAGCTTGTATTGCGGTTTATTTGGCGAGCGTATTACCGTGCTTTTATAATTCGGTGTCAAATAGGGCGGTTGGCTGCTGGGTTCATATTCCCAGTATTCCCTGTTTTCCTGGGTTTCAGTGTCGTCAATCATGATTTATCACCTAAAAACATGCAAGTTTGTTCCATCGAAAACATCGCACCCCTCACAATTTGCGGCAACCGAAATTTAAAAGCCTACGAAACAACGCCGCGACCGCCGGGTCGCGCCCTAAAAGCGTCATCGACAGCTTGCGGGCGGCACCGTACAGTCCTTTCACGAAAACTCGCCTACTCGCAACTCCGTGGATCTTTCCATGATCGACCTTTACACCGCGCCAACGCCAAATGGCTTCAAAGCGTCTATCGCGCTTGAGGAAATGTGTGTGCCATACACAGTTCATGCGTTGAGCCTCGGGGCCGGCGACCAGAGAAAACCGGACTATCTGAAAATAAACCCTAATGGCCGCATTCCCGCGATTATCGACCGCGACAATGACGATTTCGCCGTGTTTGAATCCGGTGCCATTCTTGTGTATCTGGCGGAAATGACCGGGCAGTTGATGCCAAGC
>JAPKDL010000231.1 GCA_028822585.1 Alphaproteobacteria bacterium
ATCACGGCGTTCATTCGAGTTGAGGGGCGTCCGCTCGGCGTCATCGCCAACAATCCTATGCATCTTGGCGGCGCGATCGATTCAGATGCTGCGGACAAGGCGGCTCGATTCATGCAGCTTTGCGACGCGCACGACGTTCCGCTGCTGTCGCTCAACGACAACCCCGGCAATATGGTCGGTCCCGAAGCCGAAAAGACCGCTCTAGTCCGGCATTGCTGCCGAACCTATCTAATTGGTGCCAACCTCAGCATTCCGACATTCTTTGTCATGACCCGAAAATCTTATGGCCTGGGGAAATTAGCGATGACTGGCGGCTCCATGCGCCTTGGCATGTTCGCGGTCGCTTGGCCTACCGGCGAATTCGGCGGCATGGGTCTGGAGGGCCAGGTCAAGCTTGGTCGGCGACGAGAACTCGCGGCCATCGAAGACCCTGCAGAACGCCTCGCGGCCTATGAACAGATGGTCGAGGAACTGTACGAACGAGGCAAGGCCCTTAATGCTGCTAGCCTGTTTGAAGTTGACGAGGTAATCGATCCGGCCGAAACGCGGCGATGGATCATCGCGGGATTGCGTTCAGTCCCTCCGTCTCCGGTGCGTGAAGGCAAGCGGCGACCGTGCGTTGATGCGTGGTAAAGCGAAGGGCGCATGTTTTCTGATTTATCCCTTCACGAGCTACTAATGGTCGCAGCCTTTTCCTTCGGCACGCAGATCATCGGCGGGATAGCCGGTTACGGTACGGGTTTGTTGATGCCGCTGATTCTCATACCGCTGATCGGCGCGGAGGCGGTGGTACCGGTGATCTCCCTCGCTGCGCTGATCACCAACCCAACGCGCGCGATCACTTTCTGGAAAGATCTCGATCGACGCAAGGCGATCTTTGTCACGCTCTGCGCACTACCAGCGACGGCAGTGGGTGCGTATTGGTTCACCCTGCTGACCGGCCGCGACGCACAGATCCTAATTGGCTGTCTGTTGATTGTCATGGTGCCACTACGTTATCTGCTTCGGCGGCTACGGGTGCGGTTGGCTGGTCCAGGATTCGCCGGCGCATCGTTCGGATTCGGTTTCTTAATGGGGGCAACCCCAGGCACCGGCGTTGTACTTTTGTCGATACTGATGGCGGCAGGACTGACGGGAACCCAGGTGATCGCCACCGACGCCGCTATTTCCGCCTTACTCGGCGTGGTCCGCACGGGCATTTATGCCGGCTTCGGAGTACTTACGTGGAATATGGTATTTTTGTCTGTGCTGATCGGCGCGATGGCGACACCTGGCACCCTAACCGCGCGCTGGATCAGTCGTCGCTTTACCGCAGAATTCCACAACGTAGTGTTCGACGTCGCTATCGTCGCTGGGGGTGCTGTCTTGTTGTTGCAGGTGTTCAAATAACGCCACGCGAACTAAAACTCCAGCCAAGGCGTTGTTGGGAGAATATGACCGGTCCCAATAAATTGATCGTTCGGGGGCGAAATTAACGTTTGATGAGCGGAAACAAAACATACATCAACACTGACAAATGCATCATCTCGGACGACGCCTTGAAATAGGACGCTGTCAGAAGAAAGTCCCCGCAACAATAATTTTCGATGGCCCATGGATTCAAGCGGCAATTTGGCGCTATGCCTCATTTAGGTTTAATGGCGTCGAAGAAAGCGCAGCTTGCATTAGTGAGCCCCTGGCGCGACCATTGGGTTAAAGTATTCTAACGTATTGGGAGGATGTTATGGGGAAACTTGACGGAAAAACAGCGCTGATCACTGGGGCGAGCCGCGGAATCGGGCAATCTATAGCCGAACTGTTTGCGTCAGAAGGGGCGAAAGTTACAGTGGCGGCACGGACACTGAATGAAGGCGACCATATGTTCGAAGGGTCGCTCGCTCGAACGGTTAAGAATATCAAGGATGCGGGCGGAGAGGCGCAGGGTGTGGCTTGCGATATTTCGCAGGTATCGGAATGCCACCGTTTAATTGAAGAGGCGAAGCATGCATTCGGCAAGGTAGATATTCTCGTCAACAACGCGGCGCTAACCTACTACTTGACGGTCGATAATCTGGCAGAAAATCGCTGGGCGAAATGCTTTGAAATCAATGTGCACGCGCCGCTATTCCTGTCCAAGGCCCTCGTGCCGGACATGATCAAACATGGCGGTGGGCGTATCGTGAATATCAGTTCCGGTTCTGCTATCGGGCCAGGCCGCGGCCCATACGATGATGTGACGCCGCATGGGGACACCATGTACGGCGCAACCAAGGCGGCACTGGAACGGATGACGCAGGGGCTGGCGAAAGAGGTGGCGAGCCACGGCAACATTTCGGTCACGGCCATGTCGCCCTCTGTCATTGTGGCAACACCCGGTACGGTACACCACAAGCTCGTAAAGGGTTATGACGATCCGAGGAGCGAAAATGCCGATGTGATGGCGCAGGGGGCGCTGCTGCTGGCCAGCGAACCTGTGGCAAAGGTCAACGGGCGAGTTTGCTATGACCAAGCGATCCTTTCAGAATTTGGCTGGATCGAAAGTCCCCGCGGCCGCGGCGTGGACACGCCTGGGTCCGGCTATTCCCAAATATAGC
>JAPKDL010000088.1 GCA_028822585.1 Alphaproteobacteria bacterium
CGGATGCGAACCATCCGTTTCGGTTGCGCCAAAGCGGACACCCCGAATGGCTCGACGCAAGCTGATTTACGAAGGCAAGGCCAAAATACTCTATGAAGGACCGGAACCCGGCCTGATCGTGCAGTATTACAAGGACGAGGCCAGCCGTGGCGCCGAGGAAAGCGGAACCATCACCGGCAAGGGCGTCTTGAACAACCAGATTTCCGAATTTCTCATGACGCGCCTGCAGGAATGCGGTGTGCCCACCCATTTTGTCAAACGCTTGAACATGCGCGAACAACTGGTACGCGACGTTGAAATTATTCCGGTCAATGTGGTTGTGCGCAATATCGCCGCAGGATCTTTTTCAGAACGTTTCGGTGTTGATGAAGGCACGCCCCTGCCCCGCTCCATCATCGAATATTACTGGAAGAGCAAGGAGAAGGGAAACACGTTGGTTTCCGAAGAACACATCACGGCGTTCGGGTGGGCGACGCCGCAGGATATCGACGACATCCTGGCGCTGTCGTTACGGACGAACGATTACCTGTCCGGTCTGTTTTATGGCGTCGGCTTGCGCCTGATCGATATTCGCCTGGAATTTGGCCGGCTATTTGAAGAGACCGGTGAAATGCGCATTGTCCTAGCCGATGAAATCAGCCCGGATTGCTGCCGCTTATGGGATATCGAAACCAACGAAAAATTCGACAAGGATCGCTTTCGACGCAATATGGGCGGCGTCGAGGAAGCCTATCAGGAAGTGGCGCGACGGCTGGGCGTGCTACCGGAAACGCCCACCAGCGAATACACCGGGCCTACCAAATTACACTAAGGCCAAATTGCACTAAGAAACGCGCCAAAACAGAGAGGCTCCGTGACGACACAAACTTCCTCCGCCTTAAAGGCGAAAGTATTGATCACCCTTAAAAATGGCGTCCTGGACCCGCAAGGTAAAGCGATCGGCCATTCGCTCGCGGCGCTGGATTTCAAAGGCGTCGGCGAAGTCCGGCAGGGCAAATTCATCGAATTGGAATTGAACCAAACCGACCCCGACGCCGCTTATGCCAAAGTCGAAGACATGTGCAAGCGCTTGCTCGCCAATACCGTTATCGAAGACTACACCATCGAAATCATCACATGAAATCAGCCGTCATCGTTTTTCCCGGCTCCAATTGTGATCGCGACGCCGCTGTCGCACTGGAACAAGCGACAGGGACGGCACCCCTCATGGTCTGGCACCGCGATACGGACTTGCCCGATGTCGATTTAATTGTCCTGCCCGGTGGGTTTTCCCATGGTGATTATTTACGGGGCGGTGCCATCGCCGCGCGGGCACCGATTATGCAAGAAATTGTGCGCCGGGGCCACAAAGGCGTGCCCATCACCGGCATCTGCAACGGCTTTCAAATGCTGACGGAATCAGGACTTTTACCCGGTATTCTAATGCGCAACGCCGGTCTTAAATTCATCTGCAAGGACGTCTTTATCGAAGTGAGCGACAACACGACAACCTTCACCAACGCTTATGCTGCCGGTCAAACACTGCGCATTCCCGTCGCCCATAACGAAGGCAATTACTTTGCCGACGACGCGACATTGAAGCAATTGGAGGACGACAACCGCATCGCCTTTCGCTACGCCGATGAAACAGGCGCGGTCACCACGGCCGCAAACCCCAATGGATCGACCCGCAATATTGCGGGGATCTACAACGAGTCCGGTTCCATCTTAGGGCTGATGCCACATCCCGAACGCGCGATAGATCCCCGACATGGCGGCGTTGACGGCGTCGGTTTTTTCACCTCCATTGTAAAAGCGCTTTCAGCATGAGCCTGGCAAACCAGAGCGTCAATCAAGCCGCCGCCGCCGAACATGGCCTGAGCACCTCGGAATACGACTCCATGATGTCGATCATGGGCCGGACGCCCAGTGTGACTGAACTTGGCATTTTTTCCGTCATGTGGTCCGAGCATTGTTCCTACAAATCATCGAAAAAATGGTTGATGACACTACCGACGACAGGCCCTCAGGTCATCTGTGGTCCTGGCGAAAATGCAGGTGTTGTCGATATTGGCGATGGTCTCGCCGCCGTCTTCAAGATCGAAAGTCACAACCACCCCAGCTTCATCGAACCCCGTCAGGGGGCGGCGACGGGTGTTGGCGGCATTATGCGCGACATTTTCACCATGGGCGCCCGCCCGGTCGCCAATTTGAATGCGCTGCGCTTTGGCGATCCAGATCACCCGAAGACCCGCCATTTGGTGTCCGGCGTGGTTGCGGGTATTGGCGGCTATGGCAATTGCATGGGCATCCCCACCGTCGGGGGAGAGACCAATTTCGACCCTGCCTATAACGGCAACATCCTGGTCAATGCTATGACCGTCGGCGTCGCGCCTGCGAATAAAATTTTCTATTCCGCCGCCACAGGTATTGGTAATCCTGTGGTGTATGTCGGTTCCAAGACCGGACGCGACGGCATCCATGGTGCCACCATGGCTTCTGCCGAATTCAGTGAGGATTCCGAAGAAAAACGGCCTACCGTCCAAGTTGGCGACCCGTTCACCGAAAAACTGCTATTGGAAGCCTGCCTGGAATTGATGGCGACCGACGCCATTATCGCCATTCAAGACATGGGCGCAGCGGGGCTCACATGCTCCACCGTGGAGATGGCCGACAAAGGCGGCGTCGGCATTGAATTAAACCTCGATGAAGTGCCCATTCGTGAAACCGGCATGACGCCATATGAAATCATGCTATCGGAAAGCCAAGAACGGATGTTGATGGTACTACATCCAGGTGAAGAGGATATCGCGCGCGCCATCTTCGAAAAATGGGAACTCGATTTCGCCATTGTCGGCACGGTGACCGACACAGGCCACGTCGTGGTAAAGTCCGGTGCCGACATCGTCGCCGACATTCCGGTCAAGCCGTTGGTCGAAGCCTCCCCGCTTTACGACCGTCCCTGGGAACCCTCAACGCCGCGTCCCGTACTAGCACCAGACACGGCCATGGAGAACAAAGACCCCATGGTGGCGTTGGTTCAACTTTTGGGGTCGCCGAACGGCTCGTCGCGACGCTGGATTTGGGAACAATACGACCACATGGTCATGGGCGACACGGTGCAACGGCCCGGCGGAGATTCGGCAATTGTGCGGTTGCATGGAACCAATCGGGGTCTCGCTATCACCACGGATTGCACGCCACGATATTGCGCCGCAGCGCCGGAAACCGGTGGTCGGCAAGCGGCGGCGGAAGCCTGGCGGAACCTGATCGCGGTTGGCGCGACGCCGCTGGCGCTCACCAATAATCTCAATTTCGGCAACCCGGAACGTCCCGAAATTATGGGCCAATTCGTCGAATGCGTCAAAGGCATCAGCGCTGCAGCCACCGCCTTAGACTTCCCGGTCGTGTCCGGCAACGTCTCGCTCTATAACGAAACCAATGGTGAAGCGATTCTGCCAACTCCGGTCATTGGCGGCCTTGGGTTGATCGACGATATCGACCAAACCGTCGCAGTTGGTTTCACAGATGTGGCCCAGGACGTCATCCTCATCGGCGATACCACAGGGTGGTTGGGCGCATCAGCCTATCTTAAAACGGTTGAGGGCCGCGACGAAGGCGCGCCGCCGCCGGTCGAATTCGAGGTCGAAAAACGCAACGGAATATTTATTCGGGATTTAATTCGCGACGGTGCCATCACGGCCTGTCACGACATATCAGATGGTGGTGTTCTGGTCGCGGTCGCGGAAATGGCTATGGCGGGGAATATTGGTGCCTCTGTAAATTCCAGCGGAAAAACCCCTCTTCTTGCATGGTTGTTTGGGGAGGATCAGGCGCGCTATGTTGTTACGACGAAAGACAGTGAAGCGATTGTCTCCGCAGCAAAAATGCATGGCGTCTCCGCAACGATAATCGGGCGAACCGGCGGCGTGGCGTTGACAGTTGACGACACCCACACCATATCGGTGAAGGCGCTGCAGGAGTCGCACGAATACTGGTTACCGAATTATATGGCTGCGCCCTAAGGGACCCCTCCTAATGGGCGCGCTGTGATGGACGAGAAACGAAAAGGAACGACTACATGCCAATGAATGCGCCGGACATAGAACGGATGATCAAAGAAGCCTTGCCCGACGCAGACGTGAAGATTGAAGATTTGCGTGGCGACGGCGACCATTACTCCGCCTATGTTCAATCCGCATCCTTCAATGGCAAAACCCGCGTTCAGCAACATCAAATGGTTTATCAGGCCTTGCAGGGCCGTATGGGCAATGAACTACACGCTTTGGCGCTACAAACCTCTGCGCCAGAAGAGGCGTAAATCCAAACATGAAAGGCATTCAACAATGAGCGACAATCCAGAATTCGCGCAAATCCAACAGGAAATTGACGGTAACGACATTGTGCTGTTTATGAAGGGAACACCCGTGTTTCCACAATGCGGATTTTCCGCCGCCTTGGTGCAAGCGCTGACCTTGCTCGGCGTTAAATTCAAGGGTGTGGATGTGCTGCAGGACCCTGGTCTGCGCAATGGCATCAAGGAATTTTCCAGCTGGCCAACGATTCCACAGCTTTACGTCAAAGGCGAATTCCTTGGCGGCTGTGATATCGTGCGCGAAATGTACGAAAATGGCGAACTGGCCGAACATTTAAAAAGCAGCGGCATCGAGATGCAAGCTGCATAACGGTTCCATCAAAATCTTTCAAAAAGGCCGCAAAATTAGCGGCCTTTTTCTTGGGTGAATTTTAGCGGGGGTCCCAACATGCCAAATTTGGCGGCAAACTTAACGATGATGTTCTGCGAGCATGAGCCGCTGGACCGGTTTGATGCGGCGCGGCGCGCCGGGTTCAAGGGCGTCGAGTACCTTCGCCCTTATAGCGACAAAGCTGAAGACGTCGTCGCCGCATTGCGCGACAGCGGCCTCGCCATGACATTGATGAATTTTCCCTCCGGAGACGACAAGGCCAGCGAACGTGGGTTAACCTCATTGCCAGGCCGGGAAGCGGATTTCGACGCGCGTCTCGACACCGTGCTAACTTACGCCCAGGCGCTAGAATGTCCCCGCATTCACTTAACGGCGGGCGCGCCGCCAGAAGACGCCGACCCCGCCGCCTGCCGTGCGGTCTATATTCGCAACATTCAAACCGCTGCGCGACACTTTGCGCCTTACGGGATCACGGTTCTTGTGGAGCCCATAAATCTACGTAACAGCCCCGGTTTTTATCTTAATCGTCAGGATCGCGCGATTGAAATTCTGGATGCGGTCGGAGAGGCCAACGCGGCGTTGCAAATGGATATCTATCACTGCCAAATCGTCGAAGGTGATGTCGCCATGAAAATTCGCCAAAACATCGCGCGTATTGCGTATTTTCAAATCGCGGGCGTGCCGGAACGATTCGAACCGGACACGGGTGAAGTCAACTATCCTTATTTATTCGACCTTATCGACGAGCTCGGCTTTGATGGCTGGATCGGTTGCGAATACTGTCCCAAAGGCGACACCGTTGCAGGACTTGGCTGGGCCGCGCCATATGGCGTGGTTCCAGCTTAGCGACGACGGCATTTAAAACGGCGCGTCACCATGGATGCTGCAACGATGCATGTGTCGTGTATACAGGCCCATATCATAGGGTTCGGCATTATGCATGACCCGGCGATTGTCCCAAACGACCGTATCGCCAACAGACCATACATGCCGATAGATATGCGCCGGACGCAGGCAGTATTCGTATAGCGTCTTCAGCAATTCCGCGCTTTCTTCCCCGTCCAATCCTTCAACATGGGTCGTATGACCTGGATTGATAAATAATGTCTTGCGCCCGGTTTCGGGATGCGTGCGGGCGATCGGGTGATAGGTTTCGGCCAGATTTTCGATTTGTTCAGGCGTCAAAGGCGGCCGATCGCTGCCCTCCGCCATCACTTCCAGATAGTGCTTCTTGAACGTATGTGCGGCGCGTTTGCCTTCAATACGCAGTTTCAACGCCTCAGGCAGCGCGGTATAGGCCATCTCCAAATCGGCGAACAAGGTGTCGCCGCCGACCGGGGGGATTTCCACAGCGTGAACGACCGTGCACAAATTCGGCTTTTCCTCAAAACATAAGTCTGAATGCCAATATCGACCAGCGTCAGAAATACCAATTTTCTGACCCTTCTCGCGACGGTTCGACAGCAGAATAATTTCCGGATAGCCGGGCATCAAAACTTTGTCGGGCGTCGATGGCCGACGTCCCATCAAGGGACCGAAGCGTTTTGCGAATGCAATCTGCGCAGCCGGCGCCAACGGTCCACCACGCACCGCGACAACCCCGTAATCCAGAAACGCCTGATATACCGGCGCGAAATCCTCTTCGCGCGACAAATCGGCACCAATCACCTCTCCTGCAAACCCACTCGCAACCTTTCGCACCTTAAGATTCATGTAGCCCTATTCCTCCATTTATTATTCGCAAATAAAGTTACGGGTTCAGCGCTGTAAACACCAACTTTCTAATTGTTCATATTTCAACTATGATTTGCCCATGAACACGCCGCCTAATGACCCTATGGACACTGCCGTTCGGTACCACGCTGCAGGCCGTTTATCCGAAGCCGAGGCAATTTATCGGCGGATATTAGCGGCCAACCCCGACCACGCCACCGCCCTGCACTTACTCGGGGTCCTATCCCACCAAACCGGCGATAATGACGGCGCGGCGACTCTGATCACCAAAGCCTTGGAGATCGAACCTGACTTCGCCGAAGCACACAGCAATCTTGGGATGGTGCACGAGGCACTCGAACGCTTTGAGGCAGCTGCCGTCAGTTATCAAAAGGCCTTGACGATCGATCCAAACCTTGCATATGCGCATAGCAATTTGGGTAATGTACTTAAGGAACTTGGACAACTGGAGGACGCCGTTGAAAGCTACCGCAAGGCCCTCGCCATCGACCGGGACTTTCCCGAAGCGCACGCTAATTTGGGTATCGCACTCCAACAGCTTGGCCATTTGGAAGAATCTGTCGCCGTCCACCGCGAGGCCCTCGCCCTCTGGCCAAATTTTCCCGACGAGCATTTCAATTTAGGGAACGTGCTTCAGGAGCTCGGCCGCCATGAAGCCGCCGCCGACAGCTATCGAAAGGCGCTCACACACAATTCGGATTTTCCAGAAGCGCTTTTCAATTTAGCCCATACCCTCAACGAACTTGGGAATCTGGATGACGCCCTCGCCAGTTACAATCAAGCCCGCGACTTAAACCCCAGTTTTATCGACCAACAACGCGACCTGGGGATGGTTCTGGGAATCGCGCAACTCTCCCACGGGCGGCATCGTGAAGGGCTAGCGACGTTGCGCAACGTTATGGGCGTGATTGAATTTGGCGCCGATAACAGCCACCCTTTTTCGATTAAGACGTGAAGGAAAATATTTCGATGACTGAGCGGCTGCATGTGGACGGATCAAAACACCCCAATTTCATTGGTAGCTGGATGTTGGAGGATCCATCGGTTTGCGACATTTTGATCGATGTATTCGAACGCAACAAGGACCTGCAGGAACCTGGTGGCGACGGTCGCGACAATGTTTCAGAAACATTCAAGAAATCAACCGACATTCATATTTCACCGCGCGACCTCCACAATGAAAATTTCCACGGCGTTGGTGCCTATATTGAGCAATTAAAACTATGTTATGTGGATTATCTGGAACAATGGGACTTCATTAAAACCTTTATGCCAACGGCGCATATCGGGTCGTTTAACATTCAAAAATACGACGAAGGCGGCCATTTCGCCGGACTGCATTCAGAGCGAACCGGTCTCAATTTTCTCTACCGAACACTGGTATGGATGACTTATCTGAATGATGTGACGGAAGGCGGCGAAACAGAATTCCCCATGTATGGCCTCAACGTAAAACCTGAAAAGGGCAAAACCTTAATTTGGCCCGCAGAATGGACCCACGCCCATTCAGGCGGCATCGTGAAAAAGGGAAACAAATACATCATCACAGGCTGGATGCATTATCCCGACGACGCGTAACGCAACGCCTGCGTTTATCAATTGGCAATATGGTGCGGGCGGCCGGACTTGAACCGGCAAGGCTTATTAAGCCGACAGATTTTAAGTCTGTTGTGTTTACCAATTTCACCACGCCCGCACGGGTGCGAACTTATCCACATAGCAAGCTTCGCGCAACGCTTTTAGCTACGTTCGACCCATCCCCGTTCGAGATACCCTGTGGTGCCAACACGCGTTAGAGACAGATGTGCGCGATAGCCGTCCGCGCCTGCCTGGGCGTAGCTTTCCATGACGGCGTCCGGTGCGGGTCCACCATCCTTCAGGGCTTCGGTCAGGATGCGGCCATCAATTGCTGCCGGCGGGGTTATTCCAAGGATAGACAGCGTGGTTGGCAGAATATCGATGACGCCACTGGGTGTTTCGGCCTTTACGCCGGATCGGAAGGCACTTCCCCCCATAGCCAACCAAGCATGTAGTTCCTTGGCGTGTACACCGCCATGTAGTCCACCCCCGATGGGGTAGGCCGAAGTTTGCAACGTTGCGCCCACCACGCCCGCTTCGTTCACGGAGTCTTCGGTAGCCATTACCAGGCCAATGTCGGGCGCGCGCCGATGGTCCATGTTCATTTGGCTGTGGTTGAGGTCTCCGTCCCGCGTAAACACAAGCCCGCACCAGGATTGGCGTTGCAGCCACTCGACAATATTCCGGATTAAATCAGGGTCGGACTCACGGACATAAATTCCCCCGGCGCTGGACAGCGCCAAGGCGCAGTCCGCCCCATCAAATGGGGTCGCACCGACGCTGAACCCGGCGTCCGTTAAGGCACCAGCGATATCAATAGCGTCATTGGAAACGGTTATCTGCCCATGATCGGACAAGGTGATAATGTTGAGCGAATCGTTCAATCCAGCGCTGTCACGCCAATCGAGCAGACGACCAAATTCAGCGTCGGCGCGGGCGATGGCGGCGAGATTGTCATCCGCACCCAAGCCTTTGTAGTGATAACTGTTGTCAGGTTCGCAGAACCACAGAACAGTGACAGCCGGATCTAGGTCCGGCTGAATGTATTTGATATACACATCGGTAGTGTAGCCCAGCCAATCGAGCGAAGGAATGGCGTGTTTGGGAATCGGCCCCACGCGCTCGACTACAGTTGCGACAGCTGCCGCAGGCGTAGAGGCGTCAGGCCGGTGTAATGACAGGCGAAAGTGGCCTAGCTTTTCAGCGCGATGGTTGAGCATCCGCGTCCCACCCGGGGTGCCCGAACTAACGACGGCCAGGCTTTCGTCTGCGTCGGCCAGGATTTCAGACAGCACGGGCACATCGACCAGCTTGCCGTCCAGGCGCTGGTCGCCCACGCGCAGGGCGTCTTCGTCACCGGTGTTGAACAATTTGTCCGGAGACGCCACCCGGTCAATGAATTTATTACCGACAATCCCATGGCGCGATGGCACGGAACCTGTGACCAGCGCGGTCTGGTTGACCCGGGTTTCCGTGGGGAATGTCGAACGACCTTTGGTGAAACGAACGCCCGCATCGGCGAAAGCGTTCAGGCGTGGCATTAATTCCGGCGTCGCCATGTCGGGGCGCAACGCGTCAAAACAAACGATGAGAACGCGGGTATTAGGCTCAGTCATCCGCCGTATCCCTAAATTCGGGTTCGCCGCCATGGCTGCGCATCAACGCCGCGACGTCTTCCGCTGCCTTATCCAATGCGCCAGCGTCAGTGTAGCGCATAACGATCGTGGTGCCAAAAATGCCGCCAGGTTTGTAAAACGGGTAGCTGCCCACATCAATGTTAGGATAGTCGTTTTGCAGCGCGGTCAATCCGTCCGCCATGATTCCTTCAGACACTCGGCTAGTGACCGCGCGCGACAAGGTGGGGCTTCCGCCTGTCAGGGTCGGCGTAACTTCAGCCAGCATGACCTGCATCACCACGGGCACGCCTGCCAGGACATACACGTTTTCAATTTGGAACCCCGGCGCCGCCGAAATCGAGTTTCGTATCAACGTCGATCCTTCCGGCGTATTGGCCATACGTAGTCGTGCTTCGTTAATTTCACGGCCCATTTCCCGGGCGCGCGCTTCAATCAATCCCACAGCTTCAACGTTTCTAATTAATGCTTTGCCAAACGCCTTTGCGACGCATTCCGCGGTAATGTCGTCATGGGTCGGACCAATGCCCCCTGTGGTGAAGACATAGGCGAAGCGCGCCCGCAAAGTGTTAACCGTCTCGATAATTTCAGCTTCGACATCGGGGATCACCCGTACTTCAGCCAAAGTCACACCAACGCTGTTCAATTCTTTTGCGATAAACGCCAGATTTGCGTCCTGTGTGCGTCCCGACAATATCTCATTGCCGATGATGATCAGCGCTGCCCTGACCTTTCCATCCCCTTTCATACGAAAGACCCCTTCCTATCGGCTGTCGCCGAAACTCATTTAATTAAAATTAATTCGCCGCCTTTTAACCATTCCCGCAATCGTTACGCCACGATTATCGACCACGGTCATGACCTCACCTTTCGCAACCAATTCATTGTTCACCTGTATTTAAACCGGGTCCGTCGTTTTCTGCTCCAATTCGATAATCACGCCCCGCCCAATTTTCAACAACTGGCTGACCAGCATCGTCGATTTCCCCAGAACCGCGTATATATCAACGTTGACGTCGTGAATGGCCGCAAGACGATCGTCGGCCATTGCCGCCCCGATTGTTGCGTTGTTTTCCATTGCACCGCTCATATCTCAACCTTCGAAATTCTCACCAATTTGAATCTCTACTATTTCTATACGAAATACACACGGGATTGAATCGAAAACATTGCGTCATCTTTCTAGTGTTTTATTGTAAGGGCGATGAAATTTCCAGACACACTGGTTACCGGTATTTTGGTGCGGCGATACAAACGGTTTTTAGCCGATATCGAACTCGACTCTGGTGAAATCGTGGTTGCGCATTGCGCCAATCCCGGTGCCATGACCGGGTTGAATACGCCAGGCTTCAAGGTCTGGCTCGCCCCCAACCGAAACCCCAAAGCCAAGCTCGACTGGCGTTGGGAACTAGTCCAGGTGAATGGTTATCTAATTGGCATCAATACAGCACACCCGAACGCTATCGTCGCGGAAGCTATAAATGCGGGCAAGATCGACGATTTAAAAGGCTATGAAAGTTTGCGCCGCGAGGTGAAATATGGCCAGAACAGCCGGATCGACATCCTACTCGAATCACCCGGCCGACCGCCTTGTTATGTCGAAATCAAGAATGTTCACCTGCGCCGTCCCGAAGGCAAGCACCCAACGGCGGCGGAATTTCCCGATTCGGTCACGAAACGGGGGACAAAACACCTGAACGAAATGGCGAACATGGTGGGCAATGGTGCGCGCGCGGTCATGTTCTATCTAGTACAACGCAGCGATTGCGACCATTTTCGTTTAGCGGCGGACATAGATCGGGTATATGCAGAAACCTTCTCTGTGGCCAAGGCGCGCGGCGTTGAGGCTATCTGTTATGTATGCGACTTGACCGAAACCGGAATCAACGTAAATCATACGATACCAATCATCGTTGGTGACGCAGCGTCTTGAACGCGGCGCGCACCAGTCCTCAAAGAACGACGCCTGAAAGAACGAGCAATGAACGATCAACACAATCCCGAACGACCAACCGGCATAGCTCTACACGGCGCGGAGGATATCAAGGGTATGCGGAATGCAGGCCGATTGGCGGCGGAAGTCCTGGACTACATCACCCCCTTTGTCGAACCGGGCGTCACAACCGGGAAATTAAACGACCTTTGCCACCAATACACCATTGAACGCGAGGCGATTTCAGCGCCCCTAAACTATCGTGGATTTCCCAAATCTATCTGCAGCAGCATCAATCACGTCGTGTGCCACGGCATTCCCGATGACGCCAAAAAATTACAAGAAGGCGACATCGTCAATCTCGACATTACGGTGATCCTGGATGGTTGGCACGGCGACACCAGCCGCATGTTTTTTGTCGGCGACAAAGTCAGCGTGAAAGCGCGGCGACTTGTCGATGTCACCTATGAAGCATTGATGCGTGGAATAGAGGTCGTCCGACCCGGCGCCACTTTGGGGGATATTGGGTACGCCATTCAAACCTTTGCCGAAAGCCAACGGTTTTCAGTGGTCCGCGATTTTTGCGGACATGGGATTGGACGAATATTTCATGAACCACCCAGCGTTTTACATTATGGCCAACCCGGAACCGGCATCGAGTTGCGCGAAGGTATGTTTTTTACGATAGAACCCATGATCAACGCGGGACGTTACGAGGTAAAAATTCTGCAAGACGGCTGGACCGCAGTCACAAAGGACCGGTCCTTGTCAGCTCAATTCGAACACGCTATTTGCGTGACCAGCGATGGCAGTGAAATATTCACGCTTTCTCCCGCCGGCCACACAAGTCCGCCTTTCGTTTAGTTTTCTTAATTATTGCCTTAAAGCCCGCCACGAATGCCAAATCCAAAAGACGTGCCCCACTACACCGGCCACCGGCAAACCTCCGGAGATTCAAATGACCAACGAAATACGCCGCGTCGTCACGGGCCATGACGAAAACGGCAAGGCCATCATCGTAAGCGATAGCGCCGCAACCAGCATTCTTCAGCGCCCGAACCGTCCCGGCGTAAAGCTAACCAATCTATGGCAGACCAACGACACACCGGCGGACTTCAATGGCCAAACTGAAACCGTCGATGGCCCATTTGTCCTGCATCCGCCCGAAAACGGGTCCGTATTTCGCATCATCGAATTTCTGCCCGAAGATCCGGAAGTCATGAAAACTCTGGACGGACAAGCCGCATTTGCCGAAATGGGTGCCAGTCATAATGTCGTCGAGAACGCCCGTCATCCGTTCATGCACCGCACCGACACAGTTGATTATGCCGTCATCCTTTCGGGCTCTATCACTATGATGATGGACGAGGAAGCCGACGACGTAGAACTGAACGCCGGTGATGTCGTCATTCAGCGCGGCACGAACCACGCCTGGTCAAACTGCAACGATAGGCCTTGCCATATAATGTTCGTGTTGATCGATGGAAAGGACGGCACCGCGGCATAAAGCTGCCTCAACCGTCTCGGGTGACACGTATAATCAATTCGGGGAGGACCCGTTCCGCGTCCGAATTATTGACGCGGCACGTCCCCACTGCTTCATATCCGCCACCGCCATATTCCAACATCAATCGACCTACATTGGTTTTTGATGTCCGAGACAAAATAGACTTGCCCACCGCAAATGTGGTGACGTCAGGCTTGGCAGGGTGTTCCTTGGCGGGTTTTGGCGAGGCATCTTTGACCGGGCCAATCCG
>JAPKDL010000089.1 GCA_028822585.1 Alphaproteobacteria bacterium
TGCTGCCCTATTTCAAACCCGGTGACAAAGCCCTGGCCGAAGCTGTGCGCGGTGCCGTGCGGGGCCTAGTGGGCAAACACACAGCCTTGCTGTTGGCCAATCACGGACCGATAGTCGCCGGAGCCACCTTGCAAGCCGCGTTGTATGCGACCGAGGAACTAGAAGCCACGGCAAAACTGCATTTATTGACCCGAGGTCACAATCCACAGATGTTAACAGCCAATCAGATCGCCGAGCTTTCCTAACCGCAATCCCGAGGACCCGACATGGCGCGATTCGCCGCGAACCTTTCCATGATGTTCAACGAAGTCGACTTTCCTGACCGCTTCGAACGCGCCGCAAAGGCCGGTTTCGAGGCGGTCGAATTCCTGTTTCCCTATGACTATCCATCCGAAGACGTGGCGGGTTGGCTAAACGATAACGGATTGACCATGGCGCTGTTCAATATGCCACCCGGCGATTGGAATGCCGGCGAACGCGGCATGGCGGCGATAGCAGGCCGAGAAGACGAATTTCACGCCGGGGTGGACACCGCCCTCGCTTACGCGAAGGCCACGGGCGTGCCCCATTTACACGCCATGGCCGGACTGACGAAGGCCGATGGCGCGCTGGATATTTACAAAGCCAACCTATCGGCGGCGGCCGACCGCCTTGCCCCAGAAGGCCTCGACGTCCTGATCGAACCCATCAATACGCGCGACATCCCCGGCTATTTCCTGAACCATACTGACGCAGCGCTCGACATCATCGCCGATATCGGCAAACCGAACCTTAAACTTCAATTCGATATCTATCACCGCCAGATCATGGATGGCGACGTCGCCAAAGCGTTAGAACGTTCCATGCCGCAGATCGGCCACATCCAAATCGCCGGAACACCAGGCCGCCACGAACCCAACATTGGCGAACTGAACTACCCCTACATCTTTAAACAACTTGATGCCCTCGGCTACAAGGGGTGGGTCGGCTGCGAATACATCCCCCAGAACACGACGGAAGACGGGCTGGGCTGGTTATTCCGGTGACGGGGGCAGCGGCGGCGTCATTCAGTTCGCAACGTCATATAAATTTCATATTTCACATACAGCAAAGAGACGAAAATGTCCGAAACACTTAAAGTTGACATCCAAAACAAGGTCGCTATTTGCACGTTGAACCGACCAAAAAAACTCAACGCCTTGTCCATTGAATTGCGCGACGCGCTAGCCGATGCGCTCCAGCAATGCCATGAAGACGACGCCGTCGGCGCCATCGTATTGACCGGCGAAGGACGTGGCTTCTGTTCCGGGGTCGACCTAACCGGCGCCCAACCGGACGTGACGCCGTCACAGAACGAAACTCTTGATGAATTTGGCTGGGTGGGAAGACAGGCCATGTCGGTTTATCGCCTCGACAAACCCGTCCTGTGCGCCGTCAACGGCGTCGCCGCCGGCGCCGGCATGAGCCTCGCCACGTCGTGCGACATGCGGATCGGCAGTGAGAACACAAGGTTCAAATCCGTATTCATCGAGCGAAGCTTGTCCCCGGATTCCGGATTGAGCTTCTTCCTTCCCAGAATAGTAGGCGCATCGCGCGCGGCGGACCTTATCTACACCAGCCGGACCGTGGATGCGGGAGAAGCGTATCGCATAGGTTTGTTGGACCGGCTGGTCAGCGCCGACAATCTCCTGGCGGCGACCGTGGAAGTCGCAGAGCAAATGCTGCAATGGCCCCCACTCGCCTTACGGATGTCGAAACGCACCCTTCAGCACAGTCAGGAACACGATCTGGAAACAGCGTTACGCTATGAAAAAGTAAGCCTCGGCCTAGCCAGGCTCGCCGAGAACGACGCCAAGGAATCACGCGCCGCCTTTATAGAAAAACGGAAACCGACTTATACCGGCACATGAAAACCCACATTTGTAGCTAAGTTTCAGCATGAACCAACTAAGTTCCCACCAACGCGGTTTATTGATGACCGTCGTCGGCGTTCTAATTCTATCACCTGATGCGGTGTTGCTGCGGTTGGTGGCGGTGGATCATTGGACCGTACTGTTTTGGCGCAGCATGTTCGCGGCAATCGCTCTGTTTTCGCTCTGCGCCTTTATTGAAAAAACAAATCCATTAGCCGCCTTGCGCGGATTATTAAAAAACGGATGGGCGTGCGCGGTGCTGTTCGGCAGCAGCAATGCGTGTTTCGTTATCTCCATCACCCACACGGTGGCGGCAAATACCTTGGTGATCCTGGCGTCCATGCCTTTTCTTGCAGCTGTCATGACCATCGTATTAACGCGCCGCAATTTGCCCTTTCGCACTTGGATGACAATCTTTCTTGCGATGACCGGCATCGTTATCGTGTTCTGGGGACGTTTTGGCGGAGGCGGTGCCTTTGGCGACGTCGTTGCGGTTTTCTGCGCGATCTTCATGGCGATCACATTGGTGATGATCAGCATGAACCCCAAAATCAACACGCTGGCTGCAATAAGTTATGGGTCATTATTGGCGGCCGTATTCGCCCTGGCGATGGGCGCCAATCCCGCCGCGCCAAACGCCCAGGACTTTACCTATCTCGCTCTCAACGGCGCGATCATCATGGCCATGGCCATGGCGTTGATTACCTACGGTCCCAAGCTGATCTCGGCACCGGAAGTCAGCCTGATCATGTTGCTGGAAACCGTGTTGGGGCCACTTTGGGTGTGGTGGATTCTCAGCGAGCAACCACCGTTACAGACCTTTGTTGGCGGCGGTCTGGTGATTACAGCAGTCCTGGTCAATGCCTGGGTGGGATTTCGGTCCAGTGGATCAAGAGGCCGCCATTAGCATATGCGGCTGTAAATCCATCGGCCCCACCGGCGTGTTGTCGACTCATTCGATGTTGAAAAATTATATGTTATAATCCCAGCACGTGCTTGGCGATGATGGTGCGTTGCACTTCGCTGGACCCTGCGTAGATAGTCGCAGCGCGTTGGTTGAAGTATAGGGAGGACGCGGTCACAGCTTCATCAGGGGCAATAGTTTCAACGTTGTTGCCCGGCACATAGGCTTCCGGCTGATAGGGATTTGCGTAATAGGCGATCGCCTTTACCGCCGCCTCCAACACAGCCTGATACACCTCCGACCCGCGCAATTTGAAGATAGACGACGCCGGACCGGGGTTTTGGCCCTGGCTCAAAGCGCCCATCACACGGCGTTCGGACATTTCCAACGCGGTGACTTGTATTTCCAGGCTCGACATTTTTCGCCGAAAGTCTGGATCGTCAACGAGCTTTGCGCCACCTCCCACTGGGGCCTGCCGCGCAATTTCGGCCAATTTTTGCGCACTGGCCTTTACCTGTGGACTGTAAGCGACGCCGCCACGTTCGAATTCCAGCAGATATTTCGCCACCGTCCAGCCCTTGTTCTCCTCACCCACACGGTTCGCTTTGGGCACGCGCACGTCGTCGAAAAACACCTGATTGAAATCGTGATCGCCCGCGAAGGTCAATATTGGCTTCACCGTAATGCCCGGGGTATCCATCCGGAACAACACAAAGCTAATGCCCTCCTGGGACTTGCCGTCACTTGATGTCCGCACCAGGCAAAATATGTGATCCGCTTGATGGGCACCCGTGGTCCAGATTTTTGATCCGTTGATGATATAATCATCGCCGTCGGACACCGCGCTGGTTTGCAGCGACGCCAAATCAGACCCTGCGCCAGGTTCGGAATACCCCTGACACCACAACAGGTCGTCATTGAGAATGCCAGGCAGATATTCGTCCTTCTGCGCCTGGCTGCCGTATTTCATTACGACCGGCCCGACCATTTTCCGGCCCATATGGTTGAGCACCGGGGTTCCAGCCAGCGCGCATTCAGACTCGAAAATATAGCGCTGCACGGGGCTCCAACCGGGGCCTCCGTATTCCTGTGGCCATGCGTGGCACAGCCATCCTTTTTTCGCCAACGTCTTCCCCCAGGCCCGTGACGGGGCCAGTGGTGAGCGAACACTCGGCGTCAACCGCGCGCCTTCACGGATATCATCTGTCAGGTTTTCATCTAAAAACGCCCGCACATCGTCGCGAAATGCGAGGTCATTAGGGTTCAAATTTAAGTCCATCTCGAATCCTCGCAACACGTTAAAACCATAACTTTTAGAGTACTGCCGTTGTGTAGAAAAGCAAAGTGGACAGACAGGCGTAACGCTGCCGCGTCAGCCCAAGAGGCCCCCATATACCAAGGTGCCACCAATGACAGCACCAATCACCGTGGCGGAAACAGCGTAGAACATTCGCGCGGGCGTCAGGCCCCATATGATACCATTCCGTATAAGACGTAGCCACTTCCCCTCCACAGGCGGGCGAAAAAATACGAACCCTGCGGCGAATGAGGGTATGGCGGCAAAGAAAAATCCAAGTCCATATGAATCCGTGATTGCGAGCATCCCGCCATAGACTGCAGGATATGTCATCATCGCGACACTGGTAAACGCCAGCACCCCGCCAGTAACCCCACCAACTTTGTCTGGCGGCGCAAGCCGCGCCGTTTCCGCCAGCAATACACCGTGCCAGCTTAGTCCGGATATATTATAGAGAATCGCCACAGCCGTGATCAGACCATAACTCCACCCGAAGTCAAAATTCCCCATCAAGACCGCCGCTACGAATCCCAAAAAGCCAATCAACCCCATCACCACGCGCGGTGACACAAGTGTGCTGCCCAACCATCCCCACGCGATCCGGGCGATGACAGCAGTGAAACTGGCTATGGCGAAAATCATACCAGCGTCGATTTCGCTATATTCCAACCCGTCAACCAGATACAGGATAAAAAACCCGGCATAGACTGACTGCAACCCGCCAAAGGCAAAGGCAGCGAAGGCCAGGTCGCGCAACCTGGGGGTAGACAACACAATTTTCATGGTTTCCAACACACCGGAAAACGATGGTCGGACCGACGGGTCCCGATCAGAATCAAAAAACGCGCGAAATGGCTGTAAAAGCATCGCCATTGAATACACAATCAAGGCCGCCACGAAGGCAGCGCCATAGGCGTCAAGATAGACGGACTCGCCAATAGTGGCGATGTAGAACCCGACTCCCAGCAGCGCCGGTATCAATAGACCGCCAATCAGACTACCCACTGGCACGCCGGTCTGCTTAACGGAAAATATGATCGGCGCAAGATGACGCGGGCAATACCGCGCCAAAATATGCGAACTGGCCGGCGTCGAGATCGCGCCCGCGCCCAACAGTACCGCCCCCACCGGATACATCCACAACTGGCCGCTTGCGATGACAAGCAAGCTGGTTCCCATCAACGTCAGACATATCTGGCTGACTCGCCAGGCACCAAGGCGAATGATGAACCCACCACAACCCATGGCGGCGATGATCGCGGTGATGTTCTGAATGAACAGATACAGCCCCAACCACGCCCGCGAAATGCCGAAATCCTCGGCGATCCGGTCCGCTAGAATTGGCAACGCGATCTGGCAGACATAGGAGAACGCCTGTTGCAGCAACATCGCGACCGTGGCGATGGTCAAAACGACGCGCCAATCCAGTTTCGCCAGAGACATAAGTCCTAGAACCCAAGCTGGTCGTAAATCTGGATATTCACTTCAACCAGCATACCCGGCGCGATGGCTTCCGGCGGATCGAGCAAATTTATGTAAACCGGAACACGCTGGGTCGCCTTGTTGGCCTTCAGGTCTCCACTTCCCAAGCTTATTTGCGTATTAGTGACACTGCCAATGCGGGTCACCACGCCAACAAACGTGTCGAAGGGATAAGCATCGATATCGATGGTGACCTTCTGCGCCACTTTCAGGTGACGCAGTTGCGATTCCTCGATATTCGCTTCAATCCAAAATGAATTTTTATCATGCAGGAGCACAAGTCTTTCACCTTCGGCGACATGCTCTCCTTCATATTTAAAAATACTGTCGATAATTCCGTCCATCGGGCTAACAATAATTCGATACTTTAATTGCGCCTTTGCTTCCTTAATGAGTATTTTTATTTTATTTATATTTATTTCAGCGATGCTCAATTCAGAAATAATAACATCTATACTTGATTCCGATGCTTTTATTTCATCCCGTTCGCGCGCAGCAACCTTCACTTTCGCAGCGGCAAAATTCACCTGACCCGCCAAGCTTAATGTTTTGGCCTGTTCCTGCTCCAAATTTTTGGACGACAACAGCGATTTTTTGTGCAGGATTTTTGACCGGTTCACATTTTTTTTGGCCAAATCGAGTCGATCCTGTATCGATGTATGTTCGATCCGTAACGCGCGAATTTCTTCATTTTTGGTCGCAGTCCGGGATTTCAAATTCAACGACAGCGCATCTTTTTCCGCCAACAATTTATTCACCCGCGCCCGCTCGCGCGCCAGATCAACCTTCAACGCTGCGATGCGCAGCCGTTCCACCTCGGCGTCCAGCACGACAAGCACACTGCCCTTCGTGACAGTGTCGCCTTCCTTGACGTAAATTTTTTCGATATTGGCATCGGCCCGGCTCGACAATGTCGTCAGTTCGGTCTTTATGCGCGCGTCGAATTCATACACATGGGTCAGCCAATAAAATAATTCATAGGACGCCACGGAAATCAACACCGTTCCCAGAATTAAAGTGATGAATTTGAGTTTCTTGTTTGTTTTCATTTTTCTATACGCCAAATTGAGCTCGTAATCTCACAATTTAAAGGGCATTTGTCACGTCTTGAGACACCAGCGGATTGTGACACATCGTCGCCACTGGAACGGCACACGGATTTACCTGAAGCACTCCTCTAGAAGGCTCCAAATCATATTCTGAAACAGGCGTGTTTTAAATATAGAATTCTGGCGTCGAACCTGACGTGATTATTGATGTCTTCCCTTAGAGGCGTGCAAGGAAATGGCAAAAAAGATAGCGCTGGTCGTTGATGATGATCAGTTCATGGACAATTTAGTGAACCAAACCCTCATGATGAACGGATACAATACGGTCGTCTGCTCCAATTTTAAACACGCCCTAAAAAGCTACAACAAATTCCAAATCCATCTTGTAGTCACCGATATCTTCATGCCTAGAATGGGCGGCATTGAAGGCATTCGGCGATTGAAATCAGGGGACCACGGCAAGCCATATTATCGCAATGTTGAGGGGATGGCACGGCATGTCCACGGCGGACACGGTCGCGTCGGCGCAGAAAATCGGCACCGACGCCCACTTGCAAAAACCATTCGCTCCCAGAGACTTGAACCAGTTAGTAGAATCATTGGTGTTGGAATTCGGGTCTACAGCTTTTAAATTTGTTGCGCGATCTCCAAGACGTCTCGCGTTCGCACCACCCTGTCTTGCCAGACACGGTCGAATTCAGCAACCATCCCTTTCATGACGTCAGACTCCAGGACTGCCATCGCCGTAGCCAGATCGGGAAATTCGTAAAATGCAAAATGGACCAACGGGTCGATGGAACTCCACCCCCGCGTTGCCCCGAGTGCCTTAAAGTCCCGGCAGGCGTCTGGCAGATGTTCGACCTTGTACCAGTAGTCGAATTTATCTCGATCAGCTTCCACCACTTCGGCGCGCACCATCAAATAGGCTGACATTAATCTTCTCCCAAAGTTATACCTTTAAGGCTGCAACAGCGGCGTTGAACACCGCAAGACTTTCCAGCACCCCGTCGGCCTCGCCCTTTTCGAAATCATCACCGTCGCGCGCCATTTGATTCGTGATGTGCGCAAAGCAGATGACAGCTTTATCGCGCGCTTCGGCGAAAGCGTATAACGCGGCAGCTTCCATTTCCACCGCCACCACGCCACGAGCCCGCGCAGCGGTGATGGCCGCAGCAGTTTCACGGTAGGGCGCATCGGTGGTCCAGGCCGCGCCCTGAACCACGGACAGGGACGACGCCGCGAACACACCGTTCAACGACGATAAAAGGACGGGCGACAACTGTGCAAACGCGGCGGGCGGCAGATAATGATAGCTGGTCCCCTCATCCCGCAACGCCTTGTCAATCAACACGTGACAAGGCGGCTCAAGGTCTGTCGATATCCCCCCTGCCGAGGTAATACTGATCAGCAAGGTGCAGCCCGACACAAAGAGCTGTTCCGCCAACAGCACAGCAAAGGGTGCCCCCACCGCATTGCCGATGACACCCACGCGCCGCCCTCCAGTTTCAAAGGTGAACAACTCGGTATGATAACACGCCCAATAGGGAGACTTTTCCGCCTGACCCGTCGCCAACAGCCACCGGACAATATCGCCATCAGGGTCGAGAAGGCAGACTTTCGGCACGTCGCCAGGCTCCAGCCCTCTCTGGCGCCTGCCTTCACGCAACAGATTCTCCGGCAAAAAAATTGAATCGTCACACGTATGCTTATCCCGAAGGATCGGCGGCGAATTATCGGGCGACATCCGCGTCATGTTTCTGATATCCGTCTTTCGGCGCTGTCGTTCCACACACGTTGCGACGTAATTTTTCCATCCACCAAGGTGAACCGATCGATATACCTGATGCCCTCGAACGCACGCCCATCCGGCCATTCGCCATACAGCGCCCTATAGCAATACATGGAGGCTCGGCCATCGCCGGACGCGACATCGAACCCCTCGATAGCTTTTGTCACGTGACGGTAGCGATTCCCAGAATTATGCGCTAAACTGGCCAGCGATTGAGGCCGTCGTCCCCCCGGAAACACCATTTCAAAGTCATCCGAGACAAAAGCCTGCGCCCCCGGAATATCCCGCGCCTTCATCGTGCTCAGAAAGGTCTCGACAATCCAAACTGGATCATCTTGGTGATTTGCGTCATTCATCATATTAGTCCTTTCCCCAGGCGAGACGCCACTGTCCTATTAAAGAAGACGCCTGTCCAACAAAACGCAGAAATCCGATAAAATGATTGCAATTAATGTCGAATACAATGTGAAACCTGGATCTCAGGACGAATTGCAAAAGCGCCTGGACGAGACCTGCAGGAAATGGCTGGCGGAAGACGGCTGAACCCGAATGGCCGTCTTCGCCCCCGACGGCACGGAAAACTCTCTGGTGCTCAACGAATTATGGCGCGACGCGGCGTCGCTCGTCGTGCACCGCGAACAACCCAACTACCCCGAAGAGACCGACGCCCTGTGCATCAGCAAACGCGTCCTGCACGCCACGTTGATCTAAGGCAGGATTGGTTGCAACCTCCCACGCGCCTTTATTTCAAAGTTCTGGATTCCTGAAAGCGACATGATCTATGGGAATAAACAACTCACTCCCAGCTAAATTTAAGTGTCTAAAATTTGGGTGCCTCGTTTAAAAGGTTTCGTTTTTTAATAGCGGTTTTTTTTCTGCTTGTAGCGCAGCTCTTCGTAAAGCTCGTCCGCAATCCGTTTTGAATCACACAAGCTCGTCGTTCGCGTGCTGAATCTTACCAACTTTCTTGTCGTGCCCAGCCTACGCAGGAATGACAGTTAGGGGGGCGGGGGGAGCTAATTTTGTGTGACTTGGGATCAGAGCAGTTTGAAAACGCCCGAGACACCACGCCATCACATTTACCCTCATTCTTGCAGAGGCGGGACTCCAAGCGTGCGGCATATATTTCAGTGGTAAAATGCGCTTTACCGCAATTAATATTTTTCATAACACGATCCTTGAAATATCATAATTTATGACTATATACCTAATTATAGTGCGCGCTGGAAATCTCAAAACCTGACGCACAAATATTCCGTGATGCTATGCAACTCTAACCATTTGGACAATTTTACGTACGTTGACACCGCTAATGGATCCACAGGATACCCCCTACCTTGGCATTGTAGCGCAAAAATGGTCGAATTGACCTTGCCTCCCCCCTAACCTGGAAGACCTGACGGAGACGACACCATGGCAACCCTCACCATCGAACAGACCCATGCTGATTTTGGCGCTAAGGTAACCGACGTCGACCTGACCGCGCCGTTGACCGAGGATGTGGTTGAGGAAATTCGCTTTGCGATTGACGATTATTCGCTGGTGATTTTTCCCGATCAACATCTCGATGACGACGCGCATCTAGCGTTGACCCGGGCGTTAGGCGAACCGGAAGCCAGTCATGTAAAGCTGGGGCAAGAAGGGGTCCTCGAATATTTTGGCACCATCGGCAATGTACTGGACGACGGAAGCGTGTTGGGCAATGACCACACGCGCACCAAATTCCAGACTGGCAATAATCTGTGGCATACGGATTCGTCGTTCCGGAAAATTCCGTCTTATGTGTCCATCATGTCGGTCATTGAAGTTCCCGATGAAGGTGGCCAGACCGAATTCATCAGTGGTCGCGCGGCGTATAACCGTCTGCCCGAAGACATCAAGACGACGATTGACCCGTTGACCGTCATCCACGACTACGTATTTTCCCGCAGTAAGGTCGGACCCGGTGCCGTCACGCCGTCCCACGCCGCGTCGCTGCCGCCGATCGGCCAGAAAATGGTCCGCGCGAACCCACGCACCGGCGCCAAGAACCATTATGTAGGTTCGCACGCCAAGGCCATCGACGGGTGGAGCGACGCGGACAGTCGGGCAATGATCGACGATCTTTTGGATCGCGCTACGCAGCCCGATTTTGTGTACGCGCAAGATTGGCGCCCCGGTGAATTGGTGATCTGGGACAATCGCTGCCTGCTGCATCGCGGCGCCGGGTATGACGCGGATAAATTTCGCCGCCGCATGCGCCAAACCCGCGTCTGCGGGGCGGGCCCGACCATAAATGAATATTAATAACTGGATTCAAATATGATGAACCCATTCCTCCCCGCTCTATTCCCGGCCCTGGGCCTGTCCACCGACACGCGCATTGATGTGGTTGGCGACGGCGATTTGCCATCCGCTTTTCTGGTGACTGATTTGGCCACCGCCTCATTTGGCGTCGCGGGTGCCGCTGTCGCCGCCTACGCCAATCCAGACGCGCCCAAACCGGTACAGATCGACCGCAGACTGGCCTCTTTTTGGTACCAAACGTCTTTTCAACCCCGCGGATGGGAACTGCCGCCGACCTGGGATTCGGTTGCGGGAGATTACAGAACAGCGGATGGATGGATTCGACTGCACACCAACGCGAACGCGCACCGCGCCGCCGCGCTATCGGTGTTAAACCTTGGCGCCGACCGAGACGCGGTCACAAAGAAAGTGGCGACATGGTCGGCGACGGAGTTGGAAAGCGCGGTGGTCGCTGCGGGCGGTTGCGCCGCCGAGATGCGATCCCCAGAGGCCTGGGCGCAGCACCCTAACGGCGCTGCGGTGGCGACCGAGCCCTTGGTGCATATGGAAACTCTGCCTTGCGATGTGGCAGCGAAATCAGTTGACCCGCAGCGTCCCTTGAAAGGCGTTCGCGTGCTAGATTTGACTAAAATTCTGGCGGGGCCTACGGCGAGTCGTTTCCTGGCGGCGTATGGCGCGGATGTCCTGCGCATCGACGCACCGTGGTGGGACGAGCCCTCCCTCCTCGCGGAAGTCACTTTGGGCAAACGCTGCGCCGGCTTGGATTTACGTAACGAGGACAACCGCAATTGTTTCAAAGGCTTGATCGCGCAATGCGATGTGATGTTGCATGGCTACCGTGCGGACGCGCTTGAAAGACTGGGCTTTGGCGAGGAAGAGCGCCGCGCCCTGAATCCGCGGATGATCGACGTCAGTCACAACGCGTTTGGCTGGACGGGACCGTGGAAAAACAGGCGCGGCTATGACTCGCTGGTACAGATGAGCAGCGGTATCGCCGATACCGGCATGCACTGCTATGGTGCCGACAAGCCGCACCCGCTGCCCGCTCAGGCGCTGGACCATGCGACCGGATATTTTCTAGCGGCGGCGGTGGTGCAAGGGCTGTCCCGGCGGCGTGCGGACGGCGTAGCCACGACGGCGCGGCTGTCGTTGAGCCGGACCGCGCGTTTGCTGGTGGATCACATGTCAGCGGATTCAAACACCACCATGGCGCCGCCAACCATGGACGACACAGTGCCGAAAATTGAAAAATCTTTATGGGGCGACATCGCGCGGTGCCGGTTTCCGGTGCAAATGCCCGGCTGCGCGGCGGCGTGGGACTTCCCGGTGGGAGAGTTGCGGACTTCAAAGGCGAAATTTTTAGAGGCAGCATAGGCAGGCCTAAAAAAACGTCGTCAGGTTTTTGGCGAGCAATACGTTCTGGTCGAGGAAGATTTCCCGCGCAGCGACTTTAAAGCCGAACGTGGCGTCACGGCGCAGAACGTCATTGCGCTTGCCGACAAAAAAATCGGTCTCGGTTTCGGTGCGGTTGCGGTAGACGATAAAGCGCAAATAAGTGTGGAGGGTTTCGCCGTCATCCTCGCGAATTTGTAAATTAGCGAAGATATGGCAGGTGCGTGACACCGGCTCCTCGGCCCAATGCAGACCAGTCATGAGCTGTTTAACCCGTTGTTCCAGTTCGAATTTTCCCTCGTCAAACCAGTTTAAATCCTGTCCTTTTCGAGTCCATTCACCGTCCCAGTCGCCAAAGGCCCGGTTACGCGCCAGCGGCATCCAATAGCGGATATCATCGCTCAACAGACCCAACCACGCCTCATACTGGCGGGTGTCGAGAAGGTCGTTTTCGTGTTGAAAAAACTGTTCAACCCCATCCTTCAACACCAAACGATCGAGCGCTTTTTCACGGGCGTCGTTCATGCCGGTTGGTCCATCACCGCCGCCCACCGGGCGTAAAAGGCGCGCTGGTTTTGTTCTGAAACGTCCTCGGTCGCATAGACATCGCCGCCCAACCACTCGACCGGCCAGCCCTTTTGTTCGTGCCCCAGCCCCATGCCGTAGTGGTAGTCATAGCGACGCGCAATGGTTCCGCGGGCGCCGTCATGCGCGGAGCCCCAGTTTTCCAAGTCATCCTGTTCGGTCAACCCGGATGGCCCCTGATACCGAATGACGTAATGGCGCACCACATTCTTGACTTCGTCCGGCGCGGATTTTGGAACCAGGAAGATGCGCCAAGTTTCGGTTTCATGCGGCCCCACCGGATGCCAAACGCCCATGCTTTGCACGCCATTGGAATAAGACACGTTGGGAAAGATCGTCCCACCATGGCCATACCAGCGCGCCTTTTCGCCTAATTTATCGCGGCGTTTGTGAAAGCAGTCGCGGAAGTAGTCTTCAACCACCGCCATGTCCTGGTAAGTCGGCGTGTAGTCGTAATCGTCCTTGAACAGCTCACCCCGGCTGGTGTGACCGTCGGGCGTGACACAAATATTGAGTTTGTAAACCTCGCGCGCCTTGCTGACTGTGTCATAGGTGTGCCGCCCCTTCGTCCCCGCAGGCGACAGCACGACCGCGTCCACCGACGCGTGGCTCGAGTTGTGGTAATAATCACCAGCAAAATTTTC
>JAPKDL010000232.1 GCA_028822585.1 Alphaproteobacteria bacterium
ACCTTGCCAAGCTGTTGCGCTTTCTTTTGAGGGTCATCGGTAATCGTCCCGACCTTGCCGCCAAACAGAATACTTTCGCCGTCCGGTGACGGGCGGAAATAGTTGTATAAATTCCGCGATTCACCCAGCATCCGACGCTTAGGCATCAAGCGGTCCATGACCTCCTTGCCCAGATGTTCGGTCGCCACAATCTGGCTGGGAATGGGAATCACCCGGCGTTGCAGCCATGGCGTCGCCGGGCCCGTGTATCCGTTGGTCGCCATGATGACGTTTTGGGCGCGCACAACGCCGCGCAATGTCGCCACCTCATGACCCTCGCCGTCGCGGCGCACGCCGGTCACTTCGGTCTGGCCATGCACAATCACACCCGCCTCCAGGGCGACTCTTAAAATTCCGTGGTGCAGTTTGCCCGGATGTACACCGCTAATTTCCGGGCGAACCATACCGCCGTGATAAAGGTTACTACCTATTTCCGCATGCTGTTCCGACTTCAGCACCATCTGGACGTCTATCCCCAAATGCTTGGTGATCAAATCGGCTTCTCGGCCCATCGTCTCGTAATGCTTGGCCCGGTAAGCGCCGCGAAACAAGCCGACCTCCTGAAAGTCACAATCGATATTTTCATCAGCCACGAACCGGGCCAGATCCTGACGGGCTTCCACACCTTCGCGGTAGATTGCCGTCGCGCGCTCCAGGCCATAAAGTTTAATCATGTCACCAAACCCGACGCGCAAATTACCACTGGCCTGCCCACCATTGCGGCTGGACGCGCCTTCGCCGGGGCGGTCCTTTTCGAACACATGCACTGCCCGGCCCGCCCGCGCCAACACAATGGCCGCGCTCAACCCTGCATAGCCGGACCCGACAATGGCTACATCGGTTTGGGTGGGAAACGGTGATTCCGCAATGTCCGCGCGGGGCGCTGCGTCCCACCAGAATGGTATATCCGTCAATGCCTCCGCCATCACCGTCCCCTTTTCCTTTTAGTTTTAGTTCATGCCGTTAAAATCCTGAACTAACCTGACCCTGCACACAAGGACAAGACATCATGACGCCCATCGATCTTTACTTCTGGCCAACCCCGAATGGTTGGAAAATTACACTGATGCTTGAAGAATGCGACCTGCCCTATGATATCAAGCTGGTGAATCTGGGCCAGAAGGAACAGTTTAATGAGTCGTTCCTGAAACTGTCACCAAATGGCCGCATGCCCGCCATCGTCGACCCCGACGGTCCAGACGGCAAACCGATCTCGATTTTCGAATCCGGCGCTATTTTGCAATACCTCGGCAATAAAGCCGGAAAGTTTTACCCTCAGGAACAACGCGCCCGCACCGAGGTTGAACAATGGCTATTCTGGCAAATGGGCGGGTTAGGACCCATGGCGGGACAGGCGGCGCATTTCCGCAATTATAAAGCGGACAAGATCGACTACGCGGTCAAACGCTACACCGACGAAGTCGTCCGGCTCTATGGCGTCATGGATGGACGGCTGGCGGACCGCGACTTTCTGGCCGGCGACTTTTCCATCGCCGACATGGCATGCTGGCCGTGGATTCGCGGGTACAAGGCGTACGGCATCGACTTGACCGATTTCACCCATCTGCGCGCCTGGTTCAAACGGGTCGGCGGCCGCCCCGCCGTGGAACGCGCGGCCAATATCGGCAAGGACGACTTTCGGGAACGCCAGAAACGCTCGCAGGGGTCGATTTAGGCACCGCGCCGGGTTTCACGATAGAAGATGAACAACCCGCTGGCGATCACAATAAAGGCACCCGTGATTGTCGTCATCCCCGGTATGTCGCCGAACATCAAATAGCCGTACACGCTCGCCCAAAGCATCGCAAAATAACGGAACGGCGCCACGACCACCGCTTCGCCAAAGATAAACGCCGACACCAGGAAATAGTGCCCAATCCCCTGCAAGGTTCCGGTCAGCGCTAACAGGGCCAAGCCTTGCGCGTCAGGCATCCGCCATCCGAGAACAATGGTCGATAGTCCGCCCAACATGACGCACCCAGTCGTGCACACCATGATCGAATTCGTCGTATCGGTTTTCGACAGCCACCGGGTCGCGATATCGCGAAACGCCACCATGATGGTCGCCGCCACCGCCAACAGCGACGGCCATAGCACCGCGTTGCCGCCGCTAGGCTGGACCATGACGAGGATGCCGCCGAACCCGACGATTACCGCCAGCCAACGCCGCCACCCCACTCGTTCGGCCAGAAAATACGGTGCCAACACCGTTAGGATGATCGGGGAGGAAAAGACAATCGCCGTGATGTCGGCCAACGGCAGATGCTTGACCGCCACCATGAACATAAACGACGTGGTCAGAGCGCACAGGCCACGCGCCGCCTGTCCCCGCCAATTGACCACCCAGATGGACGCCAACCCGCCGTTGCGCCATGTCATGATGATGATGGGGATAAAGACGAACATCGCGCGAAAAAACATGATCTCGCCAGGGGGATAACCGCCGGTCAGGTATTTCGATAACCCATCAGTGAAGGTCAAAATAGCGCTGGCGACCATCAGACAAAGAATGCCCTTAATCTGCC
>JAPKDL010000017.1 GCA_028822585.1 Alphaproteobacteria bacterium
CACGACCTTCGCCGCATTCTTCCCCATCCATATATTGTTTGCCATCGGCGTCATAAATATGAACGCCCGTGCCCCGCGCGGCAATGGGTGGCTATTGTTGCGCGAATCGATGGAAGACAAGACTTATTTACGACGTCCTTACGCCTCCCGTTGGAGCTCCACCATTGCGCAACGCCCAAGCGACGACACCTTTTAAGGGTTTTAGCTAACGCTTGGTCAAAGGACCCAAAAATCGATCCCATCGAGTTCATATTCGCGTCACTAACGCTCTCAAATGTATGGGATTCGACAATGAACCGTTGAGGCAACTTCACCAGCTTCACATTCATACGCACGCGTATTTGAGGAGGCACCGTGTCAACATCAACGCTAAGAGGGCGGCGTCCAGGCTGGTCGCGCTATCGAACGTCCAGCATCCACCTGCAACCAAGGTCAGGCGTTCACCATAAACCTAACTTTCCAGCCACCCCGGCGTGTCTGCCATGAGTTTCCACGTTTCCCACGCTTTGATAATCCGTTCAAGGATAAGCCGTTAGTTCAACCCGGCGCAATCGGCGCAACATCAAAAGTGAATGTCAGACTAACATGACCCGTCTCGTCATCATGTCCATGAACATCATTTATCAAATTACTGGGAAATATGATCAATTCCCCAGGAAACCCAAGGATGCTTTCCACCCGCTTATTGACGCGATTGGCGGTTGTCGACGGCGTATGTGGCCAATTTTCACCAACTGAGGAGAAAAATCGAAAATTCACGCCCTTCGGCGATGCGTTAACAAAATAAGTCGCGGTAAAAACCGAACTCGGATTGGTGTGCATTTCAACCGCTTCGCCCTTTTCCAGAACGGTCAACCAGCAGGCGTTGATCACCAAATTCCCAGCATCCATATCCAGCATGATTTTTTCAGCATAAGCTTCAGCCTCCGTGCACACCAACAACACGATATCCGTAAGTTCAGGGCGAAGATGAAGCTGATTACCGCTTCCTCGCGTTATATACGCTTGAGACGCGGCATGTTTCGGAAGGCCGTTGGGCGTCGATTTGCGAATATCGTCGAGAACCGTGCGTAATTTCTGGTTCAAATCCGAATCCTGCGCCGACAGCCGAACTCGCATCATCGTCGAAGGGAACAGCCCAAAGAATTTTCCGGTAAGCTTCGTCACGCTCAATCCAACTCCCCCACATTCATGTGGCGACTCATTCGGGCTTCAGGTTAATATTGAAATTTGCGCTAACGCTTATGCGTTCTTCATCAATATTATTGGCGGTGCAAGAATGCCGCAAATGCCCATTAAAGACCACCATCATGCCTGGTTCAGGGTCAATCTTGATGCTCAAGTGATCGACTTGGTCACTCCCAAGATATTGGGGCCGCAGCATCGTGTCTGCATGTTCCGAATGAAGGATCAAACTCGAACAATTAGGCGGCGCCGCCGCATAATAAATAGCGACAATGGGATGGGCGCTGTGGTTGTGCCTTTCCTGCCATTGATTTCGCCCGTAGATGTTAAGCCAACAGACCTCAATCGACAGGTCATTTTCATGCATTGGATAACTCAGACCTTTGGCGAACTCCGTTGCGCCTTCCATAAACCGCGATGTTAGGCGGCTAAACCCAGCTTGGTGATGCAGGCTGAAGTTGCTGTGGAAAGTTGTGTAGACGTCACAGGACCATGCTTCAGGGCGACCATTGGGCGTGGCGTTGCGGACAGCGTCGATTTCGCGTTTGAGCTCTTTGTTCAACGTCTCATGATCCGGCACACGGGCGACAAGCACCGGCGTTGGAAACAGTTCCGTGAAGGTTCGATCAAAACCGTCTTCGCTCATCTGACCGGCCAGTCCCTAAAAATCAATTACCAGCGTACCACACCGCAGCACACTTCATCACATAATCTACCAGCAACGCGCTCGCTATACCATGCGACCATTTAACATGGGGCGACTATTTAACGAGGGTTTGCACGGCGTGGAAACCTTCAAATTTTGGCAGACCCTTATAGATACCCCAACGGGTGCCGCCCGCGTTCGCATGCGCTTTACGTAACGCATGGGATTGGGTCCACGCGTCGAAGTCTGATTATTTCGACCATATAGTGTGCGAAACGTAGAGCGTGTGATCTTCAACCTCGGGGCCTTTCAACAAATTGAATTCAACAAACGGCAGCACCTCGCGCAAATGCGTGTCGCGTTCAGCCCAAAAGCGTTCGAAGACTTCCTCTTCACCTTTGACGATATGCAAACGATTCATGGCGATAAACATGATAAATCATCGGTTATTAATATTCGTATCACGCGGCGAATTACGAAACGGCTGGATCAAAAGTTGGTCAAGCCGAAGGTCTTTCTTATCGCGAAACAATGCAATACCGATTGTCATGTTTTTATGACCATCAGCAGGTTGCTCCCGGTAGGTTCCAAATAAACGGTCCCACCACGGCGCATTGAAACCGTAATTTCTGTCGGTTTCGTCCGTCCGGATGGAGTGATGAACGCGGTGCATATCGGGCGTCACAATTATCCACCGCAATAAGCGGTCAATGGCGGTCGGCAGTCGAACATTCCCATGATTAAACATCGCGGTAGCGTTCAGGATAATTTCAAACACCATAACGGCCAAGGGCGGCGCGCCGAGCAGCACCACGACTGCAAGCTTTATGCCCATCGACAGTGCGATTTCAAAGGGATGGAACCGCACCCCCGTCGTCACGTCAATATCCTGATCCGCATGATGCATTCGATGTAGTCGCCATAGGACTGGCACAGCGTGAAACAGGACATGTTGCCCGTAAATTGCTAAATCCAGCAGAATGATTGCGACAAAAGCTGCTACGCCACTGTCAACCGCCAGGATATTGAGAACACCCCACCCGCGTTCGGCCGCCAACCCGGCCATACCGACAGCAGCGAAAGGAAACGCAATGCGCAACATCACTGAATTTAACGCCACCAACACCAGATTGCTGGGCCAACGCGTCTCTCTGCCGATAGAAAGGGCGCGGCGCGGCGCCAGAAATTCCCAGACTGCGACCACCAGCAAAACGCCGCCGAAACACGCCAGCCGTATCTCCATTTCATGATTTACAAATAAATTCGCCAAATGCGTAAATTTTTCCTTGGCTTGAACACAACGTACCACCGTTATAGAGGATACTGGCTTATTTTGCGCGGCTCGTTCAGGAGAATATCACCATGAATTTAAAAGACCACATTCGTGAAGTCCCTGACTTCCCAAAGCCTGGTATTTTGTTTTATGATTTATCCACCTTGTTGGCCCATCCCGCCGCATGGAAATATTGCGTCGCGCAGCTTACGGAAATCGTTGCGCCAATGGAACCGGATCTGCTATTCGGCATTGAATCTAGGGGCTTTCTTGTCTCCGCACCGCTGGCGTTACAGCTCGGCTGCGGATTTTCGATGATCCGAAAAAAAGGCAAGCTCCCCGGCGACACCATCGAATTGAGCTATGACCTTGAATACGGAACCGACACCATCGCCATCCAGGCGGATGCAATAAAGCCCGGCCAAAAGGTGGTGATTTTAGACGATTTATTGGCAACCGGCGGCACCATGGCCGCGTCCGTCGATTTGGTGGAAAAGTGCGGTGGCATTGTCGTCGCCTGCGCGTGCATTATCGAACTGACGTTCCTCGAAGGCCGCGACAGACTTCAGAAACCCGTTCACACGTTGATTGCCTACGATTCTTAATCCGCAACTTTTAACGCGGCCAAATCAAACTTTTCAACGTCCCGCAATAACGCGGCCAAACCATCCGCCGCACGTTGTACAATAAGTTCTCCAATTGCGGCGGTGGCGGACGCCGCGTCGCCAACCGCGCCGGTTTCGTTCAAATCCTGTGTTTCCCAGGCGAATGACGGACCGCCTGTGGGCGACAAAACCATAAATTCAACCGCCATCGCCTGCCGTCCCATCTTTGGCCCTCCCATCTTTTGCCCCAGGGACTCAAAGTTTTTCGCTTTTGTCATGTCGACCAATTCCGGGTGCAAATGCAGCAGTATCGATGTTTCCACCGCACCGCCGTGTATGCCGTGGCGACGTTCTGTTTCGGTAAACAAATCTTCGATATCCACCAAATCATACCAATTCGCCGTGACCGCCAAGAGGCCGCACTGTCCCCGCAGGCGGCGCGCCACGATATCCATCACCGGCGGGTTGCCGCCGTGACTGTTGAAGATGACCAGCGTCTTCACACCCGCGCGTGCAACCGATTCACCAATCTCGCTCCAAGCGGCGATCAGTGTTTCCGCGGTCAAGCTTAGGGTGCCGGGAAACCGGTTATGTTCTTCGCTCAAACCGATGTTCTGCGCGGGCAACACGAGCACCGGCGAATTTACTGGCGCCGCTTCCAGCATCGCATCGATAACGGCCGCGTTGATGATAGCATCCACGGCAAGTGGTAAATGCGGCCCATGTTGTTCCGTTGCGGCGACGGGCAACAACGCAATTGTCCTACCCATATCACGCGTTGAAAACTCAACCGTGCTTAAATTTTCCCAGAAGAAATCCGATTTCATCCGTATCCGACCGAACAATCCGTCGTCCAGACCGTCGCGCGACCCCGGCCAACACCGACATCCACGCCAAGGGCGAGTTCCGACCCTTTGAGATGTTTAGTCACACGGTCGGCGTCATAATCGTCAAGAATATTACCGTGCTCGGCCACCAGGACGCCATTGGCGGTGATCGAAAGTTGGTCCCGATCCGCCCGTTCGCCACACTTACCTACCGCCATGATCATCCGGCCCCAGGGATTGGCGATCCGCAATCCAACCTTGACCAAAGTCGAGCTGGCCATGGACAGACCAATCCGCCGGGCGGCGCGTGCGGAAGCAGCGCCAGTCACCGTGATCGCCACAAATTTTTTCGCCCCCGTCGCATCGCGCACAATAGCATGGGAGATGTCGCGCAAAACTTCTTCCAACGCCCGCGCGAAGGGCCGCAAACGCGGGTCGGCGGCGTCGGTGATGCGTTTATGTTCGGCCTTGCCGGTGGCGCACAAAAACAATGAATCGTTGGTCGATGTGTCGCCTTCCACGGTGATGCAGTTATAGGTGCGGTCAATGATTCGCGACAACAGCTTTTGCAACACAGGCGCCGGAATTTTGGCGTCCGTAAAAATAAAATTCAGAGTCGTCGCCATATCCGGCGAGATCATCTGCGTACCTTTCCCAATCCCGTTGATCGTCACCGGCGCATCGTCGATTTCCGTGGTGCGGGTCGCGCCCTTGGGGACCGTGTCCGTCGTCATGATCGCCTGCGCCGCCGTCAACCAGTTGTCCCGCTTCACCGATTTCTTCAACGCGGACAAATTGTTCGGAATGGTGTCCACCGGAAAGGGCACGCCGATACTGCCGGTAGACGCGACAAAGATTTGTTTGCGCGGACATCCGAATAATTTCGCCGTCCGCGTCACGGTGTCCTGGACCGTCTTGTCCCCGTGGCGTCCTGTAAAAGCGTTGGCGTTGCCCGCATTCGATACAATCGCGCGAACCTTGCCTCCAGCGATATTCTCCCTACACCACAACACCGGCGCGGCAGCGGTGCGTGAACGTGTGAAGACCCCGGCGATCGCTGTTCCAGGCTCCAATTCCGCCATGAACAAATCGTTCCGGTCCTGGTAATTAATCCCACATGCAACCGCGCCCAGCTTGACCCCGGCCAGCGGCCCCATATCGGGAAATGCAGATAATTTCACGACTTAATTCCCTCTTAAATTTTTTATAACTATAAAGGCTTGCACTTGAAGCGCCAACTACCCTTTCCGTCCCGGCGACACCCCGGTAAAGTGATTTTTTAAGTATGATTTGAACGAAGGCGCTTTAATGACCACACACGATTTGATTATCCGCAAGGGCGTTGTCATTGACGGCTCGGGCAGCCCGCGGATTGAAGCAGACCTCGCCGTCGACGGTAGCAAAATCGTTGCGATTGGCGATTTATCCAACGCCCAAGGCCGCGCGGAAATCGACGCCGAGGGGATGATCGTGGCACCCGGGTTCATCGACGTGCACACCCATGACGATCACGCCTTGCTGTCCAAGCCCGATATGGCCTTTAAAGCGAGCCAGGGCGTCGCCACCGTCGTCGTCGGCAATTGCGGCATCAGCCTGGCTCCGTTGACATTCCAAGGCGACCGCCCGCCCGCCCCGCTCGACTTGCTGGGCGACGGCTACCGATTTCCCAAAATGGCGGATTTCTTCGACGCACTGGCGGAAACGCCATCAGCTCTGAACGCCGCCGCGCTGGTGGGTCATTCCACCTTGCGGGTTGGCGCGATGGAGGAACTCGACAGGCCCGCAACCGATTTAGAAATTGACGCCATGCGCGAAGCCCTGAGCGAAGCGCTCGACGCGGGCGCCATCGGCATGTCCACTGGGCTTTATTACGACCCCGCGAAGGAAGCCCCCACGGCGGAAGTCATCCGCCTGGCCGAATTGCTGGGCCCGGTGAAAGGCCTGTACACAACTCATTTGCGCAATGAAGGACCTGATTTACAAAAAGCGATGGAGGAAGCCTTCGAAATTGGCCGCGCCGCAGGCGTGAAGGTTGTGTTGTCGCATCATAAATCTGCCGGCCGCAACAATTTCGGCAAGACAGTTGAATCACTCGCCCTCATCGAAAAAACCCGCAAAGAACAACCCGTCACGCTCGATGTGTACCCATACGACGCCTCTTCCACCGTGCTGCAATACGAACGTGTTTTGAACTCCAAACGAACCATCGTCACATGGTCAGAGAAAAACCCCGAATTCGCTGGCCGGGATTTAACCGATATCGCAGCGGAAATGGGGTTAAGCGAAGAAGACGCCGCTTCCGCATTACAGCCCGCCGGGGCCATCTATTTCATGATGGACGAAGATGACGTTCAACGCGTATTGAAATATCCCCACGCCATGGTCGCGTCCGATGGCCTACCCCATGATGCATTCCCGCACCCCCGTCTTTGGGGCACGTTCCCGCGCGTACTGGGGCATTACAGCCGCGATTTGGGATTAATGCCGTTGGAGGAGGCCGTCCACCGAATGAGCGGCCTGCCCGCCAGTGAATTTGGCCTTACCGGGCGGGGGCTGTTGGCATCGGGCAACTATGCCGATATCGTCATATTCAACGCTGAAACCGTGGCCGACCGAGCGGATTTTGAGCACCCCACTGAACCTGCCGCAGGCATTTCAACCGTCTTGGTGAATGGTCAAGCCGTATGGCGGAACGGCGCGGCGACCGGCGCGCGACCGGGACAGGCATTGAAACGGCAAGACCTGCAAGACGCCGCGAAATAAAAACACCTCCATATTTTTGGATTCTCTTATGGAAATTTCACTGCAACGGCAATACATAACTTAAACAGGCTAACGTACCGTGAGCGGACCAACGACGAAGATTTTTTATATTCTGCTATTGGGATTGGCCGTCATCGCCACGACCGACACCCCTGCGTCCGCCACTGAATATCCCGCGAACCCGGTCACATATATCATTCCCTTTGGCGATGGTGGGGAATCCAGCTTCGCGGCGCGTCTCCAGCAGCCTACCTACAAACGGCTAATCGGTCAGGATTTGATTGTCGTCAACAAACCCGGTGGTGGCGGCGCGGTCGTCTGGTCGCAAATGACCCGGATGCCTATCGACGGGTACACCATTATTGGCGTCAACCTGCCGCACATTATTCTATAGCCACTCCAAAGCGCCAGTTATCAGATGGCCCACTTAGCGGTTGTCCATATTTTCCACTAAACACCTGACGCCATCGTGGTCGCCGCCGACTCACCCTATAAATCTATTCAAAATTTGATCGACAACGCCGTACAGCGCCCTGGCAAGCTACGGTTTTCCGGATCCGGACGCGCCACCGCCAACCATCTGGCCCAAATCCGCTTCGACCGTATTACCGGCGGGAAAACAATCTACCAATCCTATAAAGGCACCGCGGCGTCCATCGCCGCTATGCTAGAAGGACGCGTTGACGCTGCCATGGCGTATACAACAGCGGCAAAAAATATGGATCAGACGTCCGCCTCCTCGCCGTCGCCATGGAAAACCGGCACCCAGAATTTCCCACCATTCCAACATTTCGGGAACTGGATATCGATATGGTCGACGGTGCCTATCGCGGCATCGCGGTTCCCAGCGACACTCCGGTCACCGTACAAAAAGCCATTTCGGCGCTATTCAGCCGGATTTCCCAGGACCCGGAAGCCATCCAGAAAAACCAGGACCTTGGCTTAGCGCCACTGGATATCGGCTATGACGCTCTACCCGATTTCCTATTCAAGCAGCGGGAGAAATATCTGGCGACGGCCCAGCAAGCCGGCCTCATCGACTAAAACAGGTCGACTTTCGTGATTCCGGTTATCACGACTTGCTCTAGCGGAAATTCAGCTTAACTCGACTGCCGCTTCGCAGCGAGGTAATCCATAGCGGCTGCAACGCCGCCGGTTGAATGCGGAATTCCAGCCAAGCCCAACCCCATTTCCACACCGCATAAGGCACCCGTCAGCGTCAAATCGTTAAAGTCGCCAAGATGCCCAATGCGAAACACCTTATCGGCGACCTTGCCAAGCCCAGAACCTAGCGACATGTCGAAATTCTCCAACACGGCTTTGCGCAACGCATCGGCGCTGTTGCCTTCGGGCACCCGAATGGCGGTCAAGGCGTTGGAAAATTCATCCGGGTTCAGGCATTGCAGCTCCAGTCCCCAAGCCGTTACCGCGCGCCGCGCCGCTTCCCCATGGCGCACATGGCGCGCAAAGACGTTATCCAAGCCTTCTTCGTTTAACATATCGATGGCTTCACGAAGGCCATAGAGCATGTTCGTCGCGGGCGTAAACGGAAACGAACCGCCTTCGTTAGCGGCGATCATGTCGTTCCAATCCCAATAGGATCGCGTCATGCCGCCAGATTCCGACGCGGCCAGCGCTTTATCGCTAATCGCGTTAAAGCTTAGCCCCGGCGGCAGCATCAAGCCCTTTTGCGACCCACCGACCGTTACATCCACGCCCCATTCATCATGTTTATAATCGATAGAGCCCAAGGACGAGATAGTGTCGACCAGTAACAACGCCGGATGTCCAACCGCATCCATCGCCTTGCGCACATTTTGAACATTGGAGGTGATGCCCGTCGCGGTGTCATTATGCACAACGCACACCGCCTTTATTGCGTGCGCCTTGTCTTCAGCCAGCGCAGCTTCGATGCGCGCCGCATCAGCGCCATGACGCCAATCGCCTTCGATATAATCCGGCGACAACCCCAATCGTTCCGCCAAATTGCGCCACAACGTGGAAAACTGCCCGGTTTCATGCATCAAGACGCGGTCACCCGCCACCAGTGTGTTCACAAGGGCGGCTTCCCATGCGCCCGTACCGGAACCGGTGATTATCACAACACGGCTCTCAGTTTTGAATATTCCGCGAATATCGCGCAACAGCCCCTTGGTCAAACTGATAAATTCCGGTCCACGATGATCGATTGTCGGTCGGTCTATCGCCCGCAAAATGCGATCCGGCACATTCGTCGGCCCGGGAATTTGTAGAAAGTGACGACCACTTTGATAGGACATAAAAGGCTCCTTTAACGAGAATGCGCGAACGCGTACCACATCATATATTCGACTTAGGCCACTGGTTCCATATTCGAATAGGCTATAAATTCGATTATCTTGAAATGAACTGTCAGAAAGCCTAACCCATGGCCGCGACCGCAACAAAAGTATCCTCGAAAACTGCGAATAGCATTGGCGACGCCGCCCTGGCGTCACGGCTGTCCCGTGAAATCGAAGGCGACGTGCGCTTCGACGCTTTTTCACGGGGGCGATATTCGACAGATGCGTCGCATTACCAGATAGAGCCTATCGGCGTCGTTATCCCCAAAACCGACAAAGATATTGCGCGCGTCATCGCCATCGCCGCGGATGAAGGTCTCCCTGTGCTGCCACGCGGCGCCGGCACATCGCAATGCGGACAAACCGTCGGCGAAGCAATTGTTGTCGATGTCAGCCATCATTTGAACCAGATTGTGGGTTTCGACCCCGACGCACGCCGGATCACCGTGCAACCTGGCGTGGTCCTGGACGACCTCAACGCGTTCCTGGCGCCGCATAAACTTTTATTTCCCGTTGATATATCCACGTCCAGCCGCGCCACCATCGGCGGCATGACAGGCAACAATAGTTGCGGCGCACGTTCCATCCACTATGGCACAATGCGCGACAATGTTCGCGCCGTCGACGCGATCATGGCGGACGGGCAGGCGTTTCATTTTGGTGAATTGCCCGCCGACCTCGCCGGATTGAACCCGGCCTATCAAGCGCTGGCGGGTCAATTGCTGGGTATCGGCACCCGAGAAAGGGCAGAAATTTCCAACCGTTTTCCCGATTTAATGCGCCGTGTCGGCGGTTACAATATCGACGCACTCGTCGCTGAAGGCCGAAACACGCCAGTTAATCTGGCCCATCTTCTGGTGGGATCAGAAGGTACATTGGCGTTTTCAACCAAGATCGAACTCGATCTCTCGCCAGTCCCGTCGCATAAGGTTCTGGGCATTTGTCATTTCCCGACCTTCCATCAAGCTATGCAATCAACCCAACACATTGTCACTTTGGGCCCGAAAGCCGTCGAGTTGGTGGACAGTACCATGATTGGTCTGGCGCGCGACATTCCCATGTTCCGCGCGACTGTTGAGCAATTTGTTCAAGGCGAACCAGGCGCTATTCTATTGGTCGAATTCGCGGGCGAGGGTCGCGACGATTTGCTGCGGCGCATGAAAGATTTGGTCGCCATGATGGCCGATCTCGGCTTTCCCGGCGGTGTGGTGGAGGCCATCGACCCCGTCTTTCAAAAAGCCGTGTGGGACGTTCGCAAATCTGGTCTGAACATCATGATGTCGATGAAAGACGATGGCAAACCGATTTCCTTCATCGAAGATTGTGCTGTGCGACTGGAAGATCTCGCAGACTACACCGCGCGCCTGACCGAACTTTTCGAAAAACACGGTACGTCCGGCACCTGGTATGCGCACGCCTCAGTCGGCTGCCTGCATGTCCGGCCCATCGTGAACTTGAAACAACAAGCCGGCGCCGACACGATGCGGGCCATCGCGGAGGAAGCCTTCGAGATCGTCCGTGAATACAAAGGATCACATTCCGGCGAACATGGCGACGGATTGGTGCGGTCGGAATTCCACGAAGCCATGTTTGGCCGCCGCATGGTGGACACTTTCAAGGAAGTAAAAACAGCGCTTGACCCCGAGGGCCTCTTCAACCCTGGCAAGATTGTCGATCCGCCCAAAATGGACGACCGGTCGTTGTTTCGCTTCAAACCCGGTTACGCATCACAAAAGCTGGATACTGGGTTTGACTGGTCGGCCTGGGGCGGGCTCGGTGGCGCCGTAGAAATGTGCAACAACAATGGCGCGTGCCGAAACTTTAACGCCGACGTCATGTGTCCGTCCTTTCGTGCAACCGGCGAGGAAAAGCATTTAACGCGGGGCCGCGCCAACACGTTGCGCCTCGCCTTGTCCGGGCAATTAGGCGACGACGCCTTCACGTCTGACGACATGTTCGACACCATGAAGCTTTGCGTGGGTTGCAAGGGCTGCCAGCGGGAATGCCCAACCGGCGTCGACATGGCGAAGATGAAGTCTGAATTTCTATATCACTATACCAAGCGCCATGGCTTGAAATTGCGTGACCGGCTCGTCGCCTTCCTGCCGCGATACGCCGCATTGGCCGCACGCTTTAGCGGTTTGATGAATTTGCGCGACACCGTTCCAGGCTTGGCCGCGCTGAGCGAAAAACTGCTTGGGTTCAGCGCCCGACGTACTCTACCCGTGTGGCGGCACGATGTTTTTCACTGTGAAACGCCTGCGGTCGGTCCTGTAGAGGGCCCCGAAGTCGTGTTTCTAGTCGATACTTTCAACCGGTACTTTGAACCAGAAAACGCGCGCGCCGCCGTCAACGTTTTGGTTGCGGCAGGCTACCGCGTCCATTTGCCCGGCGGTGCCGAAAACCGGGCAGATGGAGATCGGCCTTTATGTTGTGGCCGGACATTCCTGGCCGCCGGATTGATCGATGAAGCCAAAGCCGAAGCCAGCCGCGCGCTGGCGGCGTTGACGCCATTTGTCGAACGCGGCGTGCCGGTGATAGGCCTGGAGCCGTCCTGCCTGTTCACCTTCCGCGACGAAATCAAGGCGATGCTACCCGGTGCCGCGGCTGAAAATTTGTCAAACCGAGCCATGTTGTTCGAAGAATTCCTCGCCTCAGAGCACGACGCCGGGCGATTGTCCCTAGATTTAGCGCCAATCCCCTATAAGAAAGCTTTGCTGCACGGCCATTGTCACCAAAAGGCGTTCGCGGTCATGGGCGCCGTGCAGTCTACTCTCTCCATGATCCCCGACCTGGACGTAGAGACCATTCAATCCAGTTGTTGTGGCATGGCGGGTGCATTTGGATATGAGGCCGACAATTACGATATTTCAATGAAAATGGCGGAAGCCGACTTGTTACCCGCGGTTCGCAACGCTGATTCGGATACGGTCATCGTCGCGGATGGCACAAGCTGCCGTCATCAGATAAAAGACGGCGCGGACAGGGAGGCTTTGTCCGTCGCGCGCTTGCTTGAATCAGCTCTAAAAAAGGAAAAGTAATTTTATGACACCCCCACCTTCCATGCCAGGCCCCGAAAGTCACAGTTATTACTCGCAACGGCTGCGCCTGCACTATGTGGACTGGGGCAACCGCGATGCACCACCCTTGTTGTTGATTCATGGTGGCCGTGACCATTGCCGCAACTGGGACTGGGTCGCCAACGAACTACGTGAGCAATACCACATCATCGCGCCAGATTTGCGCGGTCATGGGGATTCCCAATGGTTGATCGGCGGCACCTATACGTTATTGGATTATGTGTACGACATCGCTCAATTGATCGAACAAATGCATCTAAGTCCGGTCACCATTATCGGCCATTCGCTCGGCGGTGCGGTCAGCTTAAACTATGCAGGCCTTTGCCCGGGAAACGTCGCCAAACTAGTCGTGATCGAAGGCATGGGGGGTCGCCCTACCAAGGATGGGAAACCCAGGGTCGTCAAGCCGATTGAAGAGCGCGTGCATGGCTGGGTCAATATTTTGCGCCGCTTTTCCGGACGCGAAGTGCGCAAATACGTAAGCATCGAAGAAGCGTTTAATCGGATGCAGGAAGCCAACCCGCATCTGACGCCCGAACAAGCCCGCCATCTGACCGTGCACGGTGCCAACCAGAATGAAGACGGCACCTATAGCTGGAAATTCGACAACTACATCCGGGTGGATTTACCGCTGCGCGAAACCGACGAAGAACGCGAACGCCTGTGGTCGCGCATCTCCTGTCCCACTCTCTTGTTCCGGGGCGAAGAAAGCTGGGCCAGCGACCCGCAACTCGATGGGCGTATGTCGCACTTCCAAGACGCCAAACTCGTCAACGTTGCCGATGCGGGCCATTGGGTGCAACACGACCAACTCGACTTGTTCCTACGCGAGACGCAGGCATTTCTGGGGTCATGAGCGGCGGCACAAACGGTAACACTTGCGTTTTAAAACAAGTGCGGAACATTAAGGCATGGATGCATCTCTGGCAAAAGATCAGGAAGACGCGGCTGACTACTTGGTCAAAGCTAACCTTTTCACCTCTAAAAAGGACGCTGTCGCCCGAAATCTCACGACGCTAGATTTTGACTAACCGCACCGCCCTGCCCCTTACAACCCATACATTGCCACCTGTGCTCGCGCCACTGCGGCTGCGTTTCCGTTGCCGACACCCTCTAGATGTGATCTCTCACGAGGTTGTACACTCGATCACCTTCTGGAAAGCCGACGTTTGCGACAACAGAAGCTTGAAGAAGAAAACCGAATTAACGGATGCTGCAATGCCCGCCTGAAAGATTTAAGCGCGTTGTTGATGGGGCTAAGTTTGTAACAAGACGAATCCCACCAGGATAATCAGCGCGACCAACCCACCACCACAGCGCCAGCGACCTTGGGGTCTAAACCTGCTGACATTCATTCTAAAAACGCTATCACAAACGCCTTCGCCCTAGAAATGAATTTTCGTGCTGATACGTTGACCGGCAATATCGGGGTAACGCTGTATCAATCTCATGACCGGCAAACCGGATACAAATTGGTCCACACGGAAAATGGCAAAATCCACCTAAAGCGTCGCGGCGTCCAGCGCGTTAAGACCATCGCCAACGCCGCTGACGCCCTACGCTTGGGAAGAGTTCAAACCCTCTCTTGGACGCGTGCAACCGATGGAACCATGATTACCACATTGGATGGCGAGACCATAATCAATGTTGAGAACCATGGTTCCAGGACGTTTGGCGCGGCATACCGCTAACCAATACAGACGGCGACATCAACATTTCCACCATCACCGTAAAAGGCGCGCGATAAGGCCACTAGAATTCGGTATTTTTGTCTAGTGGGTAAATTGGACGCGTCAGCGACTTATAGGGAAACAGGTTAAAATCCGCGCTGCCAACGCCAAGCGCGTTACAGTCGATGACATGTTTTGAGACAACGCCAAAGGTTGGCCTATATTGAATTTTTGATTTCAAAATAATGTAGGTCTTGTCAAGCGGCTCGATCCCAACCATTCGGAACATACCCAGATCCAGCGGTTCAATTCGTTCTTCGCTTACGACGATTTGCATCGGCCCCGTATCAAGCACCACCGTACGGCCAAGGTCGACTCGCATCCCAGTGAAGACAGGCCCCCGCACAGTAAAACGACCATCGGAAATAAGCGTCACCCGACCGGATAATACTAAAGGGTCACCTTTCCGCTCAAGGGCGTGAAGATCCATTTTACCACCTACGGGCAAGGTGATTTCAGCGCCCACCCCCGCGCCCACCATCGCCGCGACGGCTTCGGGATCGCAGACCGGACCGGCCAGAACATCTTCAAGCCCTTGGTTCAACGCTTCACGGATCACCGCCATCGAATCCAGCGTGCCGCCGGAATTGCAATTATCTGCCAAGTCGAGCAACAGAATGGGACCGTCCTTCAACGCCTTGGCGCGCGCGACAGCGTCCACGAAGGGCGCAGCGTGATAGATGAATTCATTACGGGATCGCCACGCTATATCCAAAATTTCTCGGCACGCGTGTTCGCCTTCACCCGCCGCGCCGTCTTCGACGACCAAAGCGCTTAGCCGGGTATGGGGCGTGTCCGCTAGCGGAAAGCCGGGAAATACACTGACCGACAGCAATTTTCCGCCTTCCAGTGCATCGGCCTTGGCCATGATGGCGTCCATCGGCGCCTCATTCGTCGCCATACGTAGGATGTTCGGCAACACCGGGCAGGTGGCGAAGGACATGTGCGGCGTAATTTTACCCGCGATCATGTCCAACAGCAATTCACCAGTGCGCCGCCCAGCTTCATACATGTCGACATGCGGGTAGGTCTTGTAACCCACCGCCACATCGCAATTCTGAACCATCCGTTCGGACATGTTGGCATGAAAATCCAGCCCGACGCCAATTGGTACATCTGGCGCGGCGCGGCGAACCCGTTCCAGCAACTCGCCTTCGCCGTCTTCGAAATCCTCGCTCACCATGGCACCATGTAAATCAAGCAACAGCGCGTCACAACCTGCCGTGACAGCGTCGCAGATAACTTGGGCAACCTGGTCGAATGCATCCTGGGACACCGGGCCACTTGGTACGGTGCGCGCCGCAATGGGAATCTCAATTTCAGCACCGATCTCTTCCGCCAAATCAATAAACGCGCCCATGGGAATTTGTGTGCCCTTAAAATACGCATACGCGTCCTCACCCCGCAACGGACCGCCATTTTCCGGACCCAGACTTTCAAGCGGCGTCAGCAACGGCGAAAACGTGTTGGTTTCATGCTTTAACATCGCGATGATGATTTTCACGATAACGGCTCCCCAGCACTTCATATATCGACAAAGATTTCGGACAGGTCGTCGTCCGGTTGTCAACGGCGACGGATTTGCCCCGACACCACCGGCTAGTTAGGCTGAGCATGAGTAATCGCAAGCGTTCTAGGGCGGGGGTGAATATGTCAGCATTCATTTCAGCGGATATCATGGCGCACCAGATCAAAGCCATCGCGGGCCGATTGGATTTTATTTACACCAACAACTTTGCTATATCTGGGAGTGGCCTCGCGGTGCGAGGATCCCGTTCAAAGAGACGCTCCAAGGATTTCGCAACCCCCAGAATAAACCGGTCATCGTGATGGCGGCCGCAAACCTGCAACCCAAACGGCGTCCCCGTTGGTTCCAGACCACAGGGAATATTCGTCACAGGATTTCCAGGAATCGTCAGCCCCCAGGTCAGCGCCATCCATTCAACGTAATCGTCCAGTTTCTGGCCATCGATTTCATCGCAATAACGCTGTTCGACCGGGAACGGCGGCACCGCCACAGTAGGGCAGATCAGGATATCCACGTCCTCGAAAAATCTGCCCATCTCACGATACAGATTGGTCTGTTCCGTCGTCGCCCAGGCAATGTCTTCTGCACTTAGCTTTTGTCCAGCTTCGTAATTGCTTTTGACGTTGGGGCCCAGTTCGTCAGCGCGAGTTTCGTACAGCGTCTTATATCGGGACAAATATTGCAGCGCCCGCAACACCCAGTTAGTTTTACGCACCGTCGATAAATCGGGTTCGCTCCAGATGCACTCCTTAAACGCTGATTTGAACAAGCCCACTCTTTCTTCAAACGTGGCACGGATTCGTTTGTCGACAATCGCGAAGCCAAGGTCGGTCGACACCGCCACCTTCAGCTTCGAAAGGTCGACTTCCGGCACGCCCTTGAACAGATTTTGCCGCATCGGCGAAGACAGCGGATCAACCGGGTCGAACCGCGCCATCACCGATAACATCATTGCCGCATCGTCAACATTACGCGCCATCGGGCCTTGCACGCCGAAGGTGGTGAAACCGAAGCCGTGTTTTTCCGTGGGCACCAGACCCGGCGTACTACGGTGAGACACGACACCACAAATCGCCGCAGGAATACGCAAGCTACCGCCAGTGTCTGACCCTGTGCAGAGCGGCGACATATTGGTGGCCAGCGCCACCGCCGACCCACCAGACGACCCGCCGCAAATCCGCGCCGGATCAAAGGGATTGCCCGTTGCCCCCCAGACCAAATTGGTGGTGTTCGCACCGGCACCGAATTCGGGCGTGTTGGTTTTGCAAAAAACAATGGCGCCGGCGGAGCGCAACGTGGCGACGATACTTTCATCGCTATCGGGCACATTGTCCTTGAACAACAACGAGCCAAAAGTCGTTAAAATACCTTCGGTTTGAAGTAAATCCTTCACGCCCAGCGGCAAACCATGCAACACACCCAATTCATCGCCCCGCAAAACCGCCGCCTCGGCTTCTTTTGCCTCAGCCCGCGCGCGGTCATAGGCTTTAGCCGTGACTGCATTAACCGTCGGGTTCACCGCTTCGACCCGCGCGATGCACGATTCCAACAAATCGACCGGCGACAGACTCTTATCGCCAATCATCCGCCGCGCCTCAATCGCAGTCAGTTCACAGAGTTCCGCCATTTAAGTTACGCCTCCACCGCCAGCGCCCGGATGTCCGGGATTGGCCTTCTAGTTAATTCATTATGCGACAATAACGCCTCCAGCGCGTGGGCAACGCCCATGACGAACCGGTCGCCATGACGCGGCCCAACGATCTGGATACCGAACGGCGTTCCCGTTGCGTCCAGACCGATCGGCAGGGCGACTACAGGATGCCCAGTCAAGGTCAGCCACGACGAAATTGCCGATGCGCTGATGTAATGCTCCATCTTCACGCCATTGACGATCTCCGGCGCGCGCTGATCCACCGGGAAGGGCGGAACCGGCGCGCCGGGACAGATCAACACGTCGAAATTTTCGAAATACGATTGGAAATTCCGGTAAATGCGAGTTTGTTCCGCCTCCGCCCAGGCGATTTCCTCGACCGTCATCTTCAGCCCAGCTTCGGTATTGAACAAAACATTTGGCCCTAACTGGTCGCGATGATTATCGTAGCGTTCCTTTTGATTGGCGACAAAATAGACCCCACGCAATATCCAGAACACATCGTTCGCCGTGGTGAAGTCCGGATCTTTATCCACGCAGGATCCAAAGACCGAACTGTAATGCGCCAAGGTGTCGCGGAATACTTTACGTAGTCCATTATCCACCGGGGCGCCGCCCAAGTCCTCCGACACCGCCACGCGCAAGCCACCAAGGTCGATTTCTTCAATCCGGCGCAGCGCGTCTACGTCGTGCGGGTAGGACAGAGGATCGATATTATCCCCTCCCGCCATGCCAGACAGCAATAACGCCACATCACCAACCGTACGCGCCATCGGCCCCAGCGTGCCGTAATTCGTAAAGCCGAGCGGGCGCCGGTCCGATGGCACCAAACCGACAGTCGGTCGCAGCGCCACGACGCCATTATAGGTCGCCGGGCGGCGCAAACTACCGCCCGTGTCGGAGCCCGTGCATATAGGCAACATCCCCGTCGCTAGCGCTGCCGCCGAGCCGCCTGACGAACCACCCGCCGTGCGCGCCGTGTCAAAGGGGTTCACCGTCGCGCCATAGACAGCGTTGTTCGTGTTGCCGCCCGCGCCAAATTCCGGCGTGTTGGTTTTACCCACAACAATCGCGCCTGCCTTGCGTAAGGACGCAACGATACGTTCGTCTTTATCCGGGACAAAATCCGCGTAGATCGGCGAGCCATAGGTGGTGCGAAGCCCTTCCGTATTACTGAGGTCCTTCACCCCCAGAGGCAAGCCGTGCAAGGGCGGCAGGTCGTCGCCGCGCAGCAAGGCTTCGGTCGCTGTGCGCGCTTCGTCCCGGGCACGGTCGTAACAGGTCGCGACCACGGCGTTGATCGTTGGGTTCACCATTTCAATCCGCGCGATACAGGATTCCAACAGCTCCACCGGCGACAATCGCTTGCGGCCAATCAGACGCCGCGCTTCGACTGCAGTCAGGTCGCAGGGTTCGCTCATGCTCATGATGTTACTCTCTATAAACAGGCGGGTTATCGCCCAAATCCCAGAACAACCCAGTCATCAATCGCAGGGCCTCGCGCGCCACCGGAGCTAGCATATGTTCGTTCGGCGCATGTTGGGAACAGGACGCATAGGAATGTGGCACCCACACCGTCGGCAGGCCCAATACATCGGCGAACACATCGTTTGGCAGCGACCCGCCCAGGCTGGGCAACACTGCCGGTTCCTTGCCCGTGGTTTTTTGTAGCGACGCAATCGCCCAATCGACCCAAGGATCATCTGGACTCAACCGGGTGGCGCGCATGTAACTATCACGGGTCATGGACAATTCGACTGCCTCGAACCCGCGCGCGTCCAAATACCGGCGCAGGCCCGGCATGAAATCTTCCGGCTCCACGCCAACCGTAAAGCGTATTTGGCAATGGGCGAAGGCGTTCGGCGGGATGGCGTTGACCGGATGTTCGGGGTTACCGGTTTTAAACGCCAGCACTTCAAACCCATTCCACGCGAACACCTTCTCAGGCCCAGTCAGACCTGGTTCACCCCAATCTGGGTCGATCTCCGGCGCGTCTTCCCCGCCATCAATCACAAGGTTGTGCACTGCATTGCGCACTGCATCAGGAATACCGTCCGGGCGCCATTCGGGCACGTAAAGCTCGCCCGTGGCCGAGGTCAAACTGGCGATGGCGTGGGCAAGAATGACGCCAGGGTTGGACAATAATCCACCCCAATTACCCGAATGATGGCCACCCTCGCGACAGTTCACGGTCATGGTGAAATTAAAATTACCCCGCGCGCCCAGAAAGATTGTCGGGCGGCTGGGACTGAGACGCGGACCGTCGGACGCGATCAACACGTCGGCGGCGAACAAATCCTTATGAGACTCGCAAATTTCACGTAGGCCAGGCGACCCGGTTTCCTCCCCCGTCTCGATCAAAATTTTGGAGTTGAACCCCAGCGACCCACGCGTTTCCAATACCGTTGACAACGCCGCCAGGTTGATGCCGTGCTGGCCTTTATTATCCGCCGTGCCGCGTCCGTACAGACGGTCGCCTTCCTGGGTCAGAACCCAGGGTGACAGACCTTCGCGCCATTGGTCGTCATACCCGTTGACCACATCGCCGTGCCCATACATCAACATCGTCGGCAGATCATCTGATTCGTGACGCTGCGCAAGCAAAAACGGCCCACGCTCTGGCGTTGGGTTGTTGAAGAATTGGCAGGTATATCCCATACTCTCCAACAACGGTTGCATTTCATCGGTAAGATAGGACTTCAGCACGGCGTGGCGTTCTGGGTTCTGGCTTTCCGTCTTGAACGCCACCCGCCGGGCTAAATCCTCAACAAAGCCGCCATCGTCAAAATACGCCTCGATCCGCTCAACCGCTTGGGCTCGCGACATGAAGTCATCCTCCGTTTGAATCAGTATACAAGGTGGGCGTTAAGACCATCACCGGTCAAGCCCCGAACTTCGGATAATTACGAACACCCCGCATTTCCCTAAATACCCCCTTTTTTGGTGGTTTTTTATTTTCTTGTGACCACCGTCACAGACGCGGGCGCATCGTTTTGGCATTATGGCTTCACCTACATTCGCCAAGGCTCAAAGCGCCGGTGTTCTACGAAATGGCAAACCATTGGAAACGACGGTACGCAAAGCCACCGGCCGCAAGGCCTCGACGAAGAGGTTAGGTAGCGGGGCTCCCGAATAGAAGGTAAACAATTATGTCATCTGCGACATCCCCAATTGAGTCCTTGATCATCAATACCGACCATCCGAAATCACCGGCATCTTTGGCGTCGGCGCCACCGATGCGGACAATCGTCTTTTCCTCCCAGAAGGGTGGATCAGGCAGAACCACCTGATGCGGTCAGTCATCTATTCAAGCCAAACTGACGGGTTTGGCCCCGTCGCGCTGATCAACACTGACTCCCAAAGTCAGCCTGTCAGATTGGTGGAACGCCCACACTGCAGACACGCCTGAACTCAACTCAACGCACAATACCGGAACCATATTGGATTCGTACCAGCGCACAATCCAGACGACAACTCACCGTCCAACTACTAAAAAATAAATTTGCGCGTTTGATAATCTAACCAAACAGTAGAACCGGACGTATCAAAGCATCTTGTCTGAAGCGATTTTCGATTACCTCGCCAATAACGTCACATAGCATGATTGCGGAATTTCGAGGGTGGGCTTAAAATGGCCGCCAACTTAAAAATCTGGATCGTAATGGACACCGCCGCTCAACGTATCGTTCAATCGTTCGCCAAACCCGGCGAACGATTGATCTGGTATGGGCAACCCACACGCGCCGCCGCCGCCGCCGCCAATTATTTGCAATCGCTGATCGGCCTGGCGTTTCTCGCCATCTCGGGTTTATTGATTATTGTCCCTGACGAAACCTCGCCGGAAACGCCAACAGGTTTGATTTTACTGGGACTGCCGTTCCTGGCGGTAGGGCTCTGGATGGCCACCCGCACGCTGCGCGACTATTTAATGGCTGAATATACTTTCTATGGCGTGACCGACCAACGCATCCTAATCGGGCGAACCTGGCCAACAAGCACTGTCAAATCATACGGTCCGGACGACATTGACGACATCACGACGACGGAAAACGCCGACGGATCTGGCGACGTTCAATTCAAGAAGTATTATTTCGGCGCGGTGCGCAACGCCAACGCCATTCCCGAACGAATTGGATTTTGGGGCGTGCCGGACGCGCATGGCGTTTCACAATATATTATTCCGTTGAAAAAACAGGCCGCCCCGCGTCTCCCTTTTTCCCGATAGCGACCGCCTTAGAACGTTAAAGATAGAGCAAAGAAACAAGACTAGGCGAATCGCCAACAGCGAACCCCACCAATCTTAATTTGCTCTAGTTCGTGATCAAAAATTGGTTTTCTAATTCCGGTTCTAATCCGTTAGATTGCCGATAGTGCAAACCATTTAAGAAGCCCCCTGCCGTGACCGACTCCGCCGACATTCAAGCTATACTAGATTCCCGGCTCACCGACGCTACATTCACGCAATTGCCTAATTTGCAACGCGGCAAAGTGCGCGAATCCTATGATTTGCCGGACGGTCGACGGATAATGATCTCGACAGATCGGCAATCCGCATTCGACAAGGTGCTGGCCGCCGTGCCCTATAAAGGACAAGTCCTGAATGAAACCGCACGGTTTTGGTTCGAACAAACCGCTGATATATGCCCAAACCATATCATCGCCTATCCCGATCCCAATGTGACCATCGCACGCAGATTGACCATGTTGCCGGTAGAAATGGTTGTGCGCAGCTACTTGACCGGTTCCACGAACACCAGCATCTGGCCGATGTATGAACGCGGTGAGCGCGTGGTGTACGGCCACCATCTGCCGGACGGCCTGTCAAAGAACGACTCCTTGCTGGAAACGATCATCACACCGACGACGAAAGCTGCGGATCACGATGCGCCAATCACCGCAACGGAATTGGTCGCCCAAGGGCTCGTCACCGCCGCGCAATGGGACGAATTATCGGCGCGGAGTCTTGCGCTTTTCGCCCGGGGTCAGAAAATTGCAGCATGCCATGGGTTAATCCTAGTCGACACCAAATATGAATTCGGCCTTGATGACGACGGCGTCATCACCTTGGCCGACGAGGTGCACACACCTGATTCCAGCCGCTATTGGTTAACTGACAGTTATGCAGGCCATCTTGCGAATGCCCAGGAGCCAGATAGTCTGGACAAGGAATTCCTGCGCTTATGGGTCAACGAACGCTGCGACCCATACACTGACTCAATCCCCGAAATTCCATCTGAAACGCTTATGCTATTTAGCGAAAAATATATTCGCTTGTATGAATTAGTAACCGGCCAGCCGTTTCAAAAACCCGAAATCAGCGAACCTATCCGAGACAGAGTTGAGCGGAATTTACACACAGCGTTCCCTTATTATTTTAGCTCCGCGGATTAATAGCACATTTTGTCCCTGACCAAAAACCTTGCATCTCCGGAACAAAATCGTTTTAGGACACAACCAATGGAATTGTTAGGAAGCAATCACTGTAGCGTCGTCAACACTCATGCGCACCGTTTCAGGAGGCATCTCATTTAAAAAATTATTCGTCTGCCTCAGCTCGTTCTATTTGTAATTTTCCTAATTCCCAAAGACCGGTTTTTCTGCAAGTGAAGGCAACCATAGTGCCAATGCCGGGTACGCAACGACAAGCATTAGGACGATACTGTCGGTACACAGAAATGGGAATGATCCACGCATGACTCTTGTGACGGGAACGCCCGTCACCCCACTGACCGCGAACAAGTTCAACCCGACGGGTGGAATGACGCCCCCCATTTCAATCGCCAATGCGGTCAAAATTCCCAAGTGAATGGGATCAACACCAAGCGACAGCGCCACGGGAAAGAAGATTGGCACCGTCAGCACAAGTATCGCGACGCCCGTAAGGAACATGGAAAGCAGCAGTAATAATATTAACAAAACAGAGAGAAACCCTAACTCTGAGAAGCCTTGTGCGATGACCCATTCTGCGACATCTTGCGGCCAACCTTTGTTCGCCAGTAGGAATTGGAACACGCCTACACATCCCAACAGAAAATACACAATTGATGTTAGGTTGATCGCGCGAATCGTTGTTGGCATCAGTTCTTTAAGAAAGGCGCCCCGACGCGCAATTAATCCGTAGACAAGCGCATACCCACTTGCTGCGGCCCCGGCTTCGGTTGGCGTAAACAATCCGCCGTATAATCCACCAAGTATGACGATGGGCATTAACAAAGCTGGCCAGGATTCCAAAATGGCGGCGCCTAACCCCTTTAGACTGAACGTGCCCGAGGGTAATTTCATAAAGAACGACATGCTTAAAATTATTGTCGCATCACTACACGCGAGCATCAGTCCAGGGACGACCCCCGCCATGAACAATGCCACAATGGATTCCTCGGTGATGATGCCGTACAGGATCAACGTAATGCTCGGGGGTATTAAAATCGCTATGCCGCCACCACAGGCGATAATACCCGCCGCCATCCAAACTGGATAACCCCGACGAATCATTTCGGGATAAGCGATGACCCCCATCGCCGCCGCCATTGCCGTACTGGATCCGGAAATTGCGCCAAACAATACGGAAGTTATGAGGGTTGCGTATGCGAAACCACCTGGAACCCAGCCTACCAGCGCATCCGCGAGTTTAAATAATTTCGCGATGAGTCCGGTTTTTTCCATGAGAAATCCCGCATAGATAAAGAACGGGATCGCCATCAATGTGTATTTATTTACAAAGCTAAAAAATGCCCGAAACAGCGCATTTGGCGTCATGATTGGGTCGACATAAACAATCAAAACCGTCGCCGCCATCAACGCAATGCCGATTGGCGTGCCGGCTAACAACAAACCAATCAGACTTCCACCAAGTACACCCATTTACCGTTTCCCCACAGGCCGAAAAAATAACGCCTGCTGATTTTGTAATTAAACTTCGATGTGCTCATCTACCGGTGCCCATGGGAAAACTGTTTTCCCGCGTAACGCTTGAATATCTTGATATAGCTGGAACAAAGAGACGAGCGCCATTAAACCGAAACCAACCGTCAAGCACAGTTGAAACGGCCAGAGTTCTATCATCAAGCTCTGCGTCTTTCGACCCAACATCTCGGAACGTTCAACAGCAGGGACGCCCCACATAGCGAAACTTGTGAAAAGGTACACCGCAAGTGCTGTGATCAAGGCGCGGATTGTCAGAACCAATTTGATGTAACCACGTTTCCGTAAAATGTCGACGAACGCCAACATCGCTAAATTTGACCGGTGCGCCTGGGTCACCGCAAAATAGAGGAATACCGAACTCACCATCATATATGTCACGGCGTCCTGTCCCCAATCGAAGACAAAACCTAATATATAACGTCGAAATATTTCAATTATCGCCAACAATGTGGACGCGAGCATAATGAAAGCCGCGCAATTCCCAATAATCTTATCAATGATGAAACGCACGACTTGATAGAGCCGGTCAATCACGAGTTCCATGGAAGTATTCCATTTAATAAAAATCTATAAAAGGGGGAGACCATGGTGTGACCACCGTCTCCCCAATCATATTGGTAGAACGTATCGCTTGGCTCGACTTACTTTTTCTTCTTTTTCTTTTTGATACGTTTGTAACGATTGAACCAACTGGCCATTTTTGTGCAGTCGGTTTTTTCTAGCGAATCGCTGCCGACAGGATGCGCAGCGACAGCGGCTTTAGCTTCTTGTTTGAACTTGTCGACCCATTTGTTGGCGTCGTCTGGCGTGTTTTTCTTCAACCAGTTTGTAGTTGCATCACCGAGTTTGTCAGCCAAGACCTTTTGTTCCGCCGAATTCATGACATAAATGCCAGGTTTCGAAGGGTCCTTGGTCTCAAATTTATCGAGAAGACGCTTGTCATTACACCAGTTCATCTTCTTCTGGAATGGAATGACTTCGTTGACCAAAACATCTTCGATAATTGATTGTTGCTTGGAATCCAAGGACCGCCACCATTTCCCGCTGGCACCAATCCAATAGTAATCGCCAACGATACCGTTAATACCGGCAATCGTATAGAACGGCGCTTGGTCCTTGGTTGCATTAAATCCGCCAAGGCTTGTCAACAAACCGTCTATTACTCCAGTTTGAAGCGCTGGTGGTACGTCGCCAAAAGCCATGGTGGTCGGATTTGCGCCCCAGGCGCTAAGCGCTGCATTTTCAGCAGGGCCCATGGAACGAATTTTTTTGCCTTTGAAATCATTAAGAGTCAACAAGCGGAAACCGGCACCAGCGCCCATATACATGCTCAAATGCGCCGTTGCGAAGACTTTCACATCGTGAACCTTCGCCATCCGGGCTTTCAACATTTTGACAGTTTCAAAGTTGTCCAGTTGGTTCATGGCGCCGGGTGTGGACATCAACATTGGTCCCACAACAACGTTCATGAAAGGGTCGATTTGGGCGGATTTCCCAAATTGTCCCCAGGCCATTTCGAGGTTGCCCTCGGTCATAGCTTCCACGGCTTCGGGAATATTATACAACGCGCCAGCGTAATACGTCCGAACCTTGCTGCCCGGAATACGCTTTTCGATTGTTTCCTTGAAAAATTCCTTGGCAATAGCCGCAGGATGCGGCGGACCAGTCAAGTCACTGGTAAAACGGATCGTCACTGGTTTGACGTCCGCTGCGACACTTGGCGCAGTAGCACCGACGGTTGCGACGCCAAGGATCGCTGCTGCGATTCCATAACGCCGTAGATTATTGCATTGCTTTATAAAACGCATTTATAACCCCCTGGCTTTCTGAGTTCTGTCAGACGCCTGCGATCAACCTAATTATTGACGGCACCGCCTGAAAATAAAGGTACTTACCTTATTGATTGGTTGCAATAGACTGCATCATACACTCCAGAGCTGCTCCTTAAGTTGAATATCAGCACCCAGGTGTTACGTCGATTAATATCGGGCACCATGTTGGGACAAATTCCTCGGCGTTCAACGAGCAAATGAAAAAGCATCTGTCAAATGGCCCCGCCCCCTTCATCCGGGCAAAACGATATGCTTACTATCTGTTTGGTCGGTTTCGCACAGTTGCCGGCACACTTTTGTCATATTGCACTGGGGCTTTCATTTCCGCTGTTGCGGGACGAATTCAGCGTTAGTTATACTGCTCTTGGATTGGTCATTACGTTATTTTACGGCGTCTCGGGTATGAGCCCAGAGCTTTGCATCGAGCTTGCTACATTGCCTAATGTTGTAGCCATAAAATACAGCTTGCCGCGGGAGATGCACAAATCACTAACAAAATTGGCCGGTGACACGTTAATCGTATCAACCACCTCCGAGGAGGAATGGCTTGACAACATCACCGAGCTTAACTGGCAACTCTAATCTTTGCTCATCACCGCCTTATTAACTACAGACCGCCAATGACCGCAGAATGCATGAGTATACTCACGCGGCGTTCACCGGAGATCATGACAAAGCCTACGCAATACAGAAAATTCTGGAACCGGTGCGCCAAGCTCTAAAATCCACACGGCCGAAAGGAAAACCACAAGCCCATCAAAAATATTGGTAAGAATTCTTAGGCTAAATGGGAGGCCCGGTGCGCAGACCCATGTTACAATTGACGGAGCAGGAAAAGGCGACGGCGGGATAATCCCGTCTGCATGAAAATCCAGGATGACCTGAGACTTGAATCTATAGACTCGCCTTAACGTGGCCATATATGCAATACCTTCAAAAGTGGATTGAATTCCGCCAAGAATACAAAGAAAAATTAAATAACAACGGTATCGTTAAACAGGGAGAATATAATGCGAAAAACATCATTGATGACGGCTACGGCGATTGCAGTTGGAGCCATGGGTATGTTTGCGTTAAGCGCACCGCAAGCAAAGGCCGAAATCCAAAAGTACAATTTTGAAATTGTCGGCACCTGGGGTTTCCTGGAAAATTGGAAACAGTTTGAGAAAAAATTCTGGACCGAACAATTGCCTGCAGCATCCGGCGGCAAGCTAACCGCCAATGCGAAGCCCTACACGGAATTGGGCCTCAAAGGGTACGAAGTCATGTCGGGTTTGAAAAAGGGCGCCTATGACGCGGTGCACGCCGTAACATCCTATAGCGCTAAGGCCAGCCCGGCGTTGGAAGGCATCGATTTGGCAGGCGTCATTCAGGATTATGGTGTTTACCGGAAAGCGGTGAACGCATATCGGCCGGTTATCGCCAAGGAAATTGCCGAAAAATATAACGCCAAGCTCATCAATGTTTACACGTTCCCCAGTCAACAACTGTGGTGCAATCTGAAGGACAAAAGCATCAAAAACGTGTCGCTGAAGGATTTGGCGGGTATGAAAATCCGCACTTACAGCCGCACCTTGGGTGACTTTATCGAAGGCTTGAACGCCAGCGCCGTCACCATCGCCTTCGCCGAAGTCGTACCCGCCCTGCAAAAAGGAGTTGCGGATTGTGGCATCACGGGCACCATGCCCGCTTATAACGCCAAATGGTGGCAAGTCGTGACGCACAACATCCGCGTCCGGGTTGGGTATGCGGCGACCTTCACCGCCATGAACATGGATACTTGGAAAGAGCTGAACGGCGATACGCAAAAATTGATAATGTCCGAAGGCAAAAAGATGGAAGACGCCATCTGGACCTTTGAAAGCTCGCTCGATCAAATGGGCATGGATTGCAACGCCAGTGGTCCCTGCCCCAAGGGCAAGCCCGGCGGCATGATACCGATCATCCCGAGCGCCGAAGACAACGCCATGCTCAAGGATATTTCCAAAAATGTCGTCCTCAAGCGTTGGGCGGCCCGCTGTGGCGCGGCCTGCGTGACCGAATGGAACAACACGATTGGTAAGGTCATCGGCGTCACGGCGTCCGAATAAGAAACGTCTAAAGCCACAGCCGCCGTGCGGGAGGCCAGCTTCCGCACGGCGGTACTTTATAAGCGCCTGTCTAGGCCCAACCGGGGTTCATTCCATCTCCGCATTCGCCGCGATCCACGCTAAATTCACCAACGTGTCCCGCTACGCCACATGGGTTGGCGGCGCAGCGCTGATGCTGTCGGCCATCATGGTGACTCTTGACGTCATCTCCCGAAAACTGATCGGCTTTACGATCAGCGGGTCCGATGAAATTTCCGGATACATATTCGCAGCCAGTACGACTTGGTCATATTCGTATTGTTTATTCGCGCGCGCCAATATCCGCATTGATGCGTTTTATAATTTGCTCAGTCTAAAGCCCAAGGCCATTTTGGACATGATCGGCCTGCTTTTGCTGCTTTATTATATTTATCTTCTGACCACCAATGCGTTCGGTATGTTTCTGGAAAATGTGAAGTTCAATTCCTCGGCCCAAACCACCTTAGCGACTCCCCTGTGGATCCCCCAACTCTTCTGGGTTTCAGGTCTCTTCTTTTTCCTCCTGAGCCTTGCATTTTTGTCCGTGTATGGATTTGCCGCCCTGGTTCGAGGCGACTGGGCGACAATTAATAAAATTGCTGGGGTGCGAACGGTAGAAGAAGAAATTATTGAGGAAACGCACGTTTAGTCATGCCCCTTTTGATCCTATTAATATTGATGTCGCTGATCGTCGCGGCAGTGCCTGTCGCCGCTGTGCTCGGCATTTTGAGCCTGTCGCTCGACGAAATTTTCATGCGCGGCCGCCGTTCACTTATGTTGGGCGACTTCGTGTGGGAACAAAGCATAGAGTATATATTGGTCGCCATTCCCATGTTCATTCTGTTGGGCGAAATCATGCTGCGCGCGGGGATTGCGCAACGCATGTACAATGCGGTCATCCAATGGCTGTCATGGCTGCCCGGCGGTCTCATGCATGCGAACATCGGATCCTCGGCCATATTCGCTGCGTCGTCAGGATCCAGCGTCGCCACAGCCGCGACGGTTGGCACCGTCGCCTATCCTGAAATAGAAAAGCACGGCTACAACGAAAAACTGTTCCTCGGCTCATTGGCGGCAGGCGGCACGCTTGGCATTCTGGTGCCGCCGTCGATTAATTTGATCATCTATGGATTGTTGACCGACACTTCGGTGCCGGAACTCTATTTGGCCGGCATTTTTCCCGGTTTAACGTTGGCCATCCTATTCATGGGCGTTATCGCCATTGCATGTTTGTTGCGACCGGGGTGGGATGGCGAGAAAGTTGAAACTAATTGGGCGATGCGGATCAAAGTCCTGCCGGATTTATTGCCTCCGGTGTTGTTGTTTGTCGCCGTGGTCGGCTCTATTTACGCGGGCGTCGCCACCCCAACGGAAGCCGCGTCCATCGGCGTGGTCTTCGCCTTGATCATCGCCGCCTGGAACAGAGCGTTGACCCTGGAAATGCTAAAACAGGCGTTCGAAGGCACCATGCGATCCAGCGCGATGATCATGCTGATTATTCTCGCTGCCGTCTTTTTGAATTTTGTCCTCGGTTTCATGGGCATTACGCAGACGCTTCTGGAAGCAATCAAGGATTTGGGATGGACGCCCATGCAGACGATGGTGGTCATCATCTGTTTTTATCTTTTGCTCGGCATGTTCATGGAAACCCTTTCGATGATGTTGACCACCATCCCCGTGGTCTTTCCCATCGTCATGCATATGGGGTTCGACCCGGTTTGGTTCGGCATTATGATCACCGTGCTGATGGAAGCTGCCTTAATTACTCCGCCTATCGGGATTAACCTTTACGTGGTGCACGGCATTCGCGCGCGTGGGGGCAATTTCAATGATGTCAGTATTGGTGCCATCCCGTTCCTGTTCGCCATGTTCGCCCTGATCGCCCTGTTGCTGTTTTACCCGAATATAGCCATTTGGCTACCTAACCAATTTTATTAATCGTACGGGCGCTACGCTACGAAACCGCATTGTGATTGGGGCCGAAACCCTATTAAATCATCCCTTCATTCATCGCCTGAGTCGCCAGGCGAATTGCCGAACGGAACCGGCATAAAGGGGAAATATTCAATGCCGCATAAACCCGCTTCCAGCGCCCTAGCCGATCTGGTCGTTTTGGATTTAACGCGCGCACGGGCAGGACCCACCGCGGTGCGGCAATTGGCGGATTGGGGCGCGGACGTCATCAAGATCGAAATACCCGCCGCCATCGAAGGCGGCGATGTCATGGGCGCCGCCCGGCACGGCTCCGACTTTCAAAACCTGCAACGCAATAAACGCAGCGTCTCGATTAATCTAAAAGAACCAGACGGCGTTGCGGTTCTGAAACGGATGGTCGAAAAAGCCGACATCGTCATTGAAAACTACCGGCCCGGCGTCAAACACCGCCTTGGCATTGATTACGATACGTTCAAGGCGATCAACCCCCGGATCATTTACGGCAGCATTTCCGGCTTCGGACAACACGGGCCTTATCGGGACCGCCCCGGCTTCGACCAGATCGCGCAAGGCATGGGCGGCTTGATGTCGATAACCGGATTGCCGGGACAGGGCCCGGTCCGCGTCGGCATCCCCATTGACGATCTCTGTGCCGGTATATTTCTGGCGCAAGGCATACTTGTCGCGTTGCACGAACGTGAAAAATCCGGCGAAGGCCAATGGGTGCATACCTCGCTGCTACAGGCGCAAATGTTCATGCTCGACTTCCAGGCCGCCCGTTGGCTTGTCGACAAGGACGTGCCGCCGCAAGCCGGCAACAACCACCCGATGATCATCCCCCAGGGGGTTTTTGAAACCAGCGATGGACACATCAACATCGCCGCGGCCGGACAGGTCATCTGGAAACGCTTCTGCGTCGCGGCGGATGCGGAGCATTTGATCGAGCATCCAGACTATAAACTACCGGACTCACGGTCCGCTAACCGCGATGCGCTGGGCGTCGAAATCTCCAAGATCACCCGACAAAAAAGTAGTCAGCACTGGATCGATCTTCTGGCGGAAGCCAGCGTACCCTGCGGCCCCATCTATTCCATCGACCAGGTGTTCAATGACGAACATGTCCAGCAATTGGGCGCGACGCAAACGATTGATAGCCACGCCGGCGACATCGAAGTGCTGAAACAACCGGTCGAACTGGAACGCACCCCTGGTGAAATAACCGCGCCCGCGCCGGAAAATGGCGAACATACGGATGAAGTACTCGAAAATTTCGGATTTTCGTCTGACGACATCGCTAAGCTGCGCGGCCGCAACGTCATTTAATTGTCTGACGGAAAGGAATTCTCATCGTGACAACAGACAAGATGATCACAGAGCGAGACGGCGCGATTGGCCGAATGATCTTTAACAACCCCGCCAAGCATAATGCCGTATCTCCCGATATGTGGGCAGCGGTCGGGACCATCATGAACGACCTCAACAACGACGACGCCATCCGCGTGGTGATCGTCAGTGGTGCCGGCGGAAAAGCCTTCGTATCCGGGGCCGATATATCCAAATTCGAAGACGAACGAGCCGATGCGGAGGCCGAAGCCAAATACCATCTGCTCAACAGAAGCGCGCGCGAAAAACTGTCCAATGCACCGAAACCGACCATCGCCATGATACGGGGCTACTGCATTGGCGGCGGCGTGGGGACGGCAATGGCATGCGACATGCGCATTTGTTCCGATAACGCCCGTTTCGCAATACCCGCAGCCAGGCTGGGGGTCGGATATTATTACGACGACATCAAAAAATTGACAGATTTAATAGGTCCTTCCTTTACCAAGGAAATCTTTTTCACCGCGCGCCAGTTCGATGCGATTGAAGCCCGCGATATGGGGTTAGTCGACCGCATCGTCCCCGATGGGGAATTGGATGATTATGTCAAAAACTATGCGGACACGATCGCGGCCAACGCGCCCATGACGATCGCTGCGGTCAAAAAATCCGTTATCGAAGGCGCAAAAGACCCGAACGACCGCGACGTCGCCCTGTGCGATGAGATGGTCGATATTTGCAACGCCAGCAAAGACTACGCCGAAGGCCGCCAAGCGTTCATGGAAAAACGCAAGCCGGTCTTCATCGGCCGTTAGTTTAACCCTACCAGCACGTGAGATGGAAATACCCCAATGAGAAATTTAGACGACCAGGACATTGAAGCTCGCATCGCTGACCTAGACGAACGTCGCGCCAAGGCGCTGGCGATGGGCGGCGAGAAAAAAATTGCCCGCCGTCGGAATTCCGGCCAATTGAACGCGCGCGAGCGTTTGGCTTATCTCGTGGATGAAGGAAGCTTCTGGGAAACGGGCCTGCTGGGCACCTCGGGCGTTTATCTAGAAGACCGGGACAAAACGCCAACCGACGGCAAGATTGCCGGGTACGGCAAAATTAATGGCCGTGACGCCTCCATCGTCGTTAACGATTTCACCGTCAAAGGCGCATCCACCAGCGCCACCAACGGCAAGAAAATCGGTCAGGTCAAACGTATCGCCACCGAACGCGGCATGCCTTGCGTTTTTATCGGCGAGTCGACCGGCGCCCGCCTGCCCGACGCCATGGGGTCGCGCGGCATGGGATCGCAACTGGGCAACGATATCACGCAATTCCAGCGGATGCGTGAAACCCCATGGACCGCCGCCGCTTTGGGTACGTCCTTCGGATCGTCGGCATGGCTGGCGTGTTGTTCCGACTTCGCGGTGATGCGCAAGGGATCCATCATGGCGGTGTCGAGCCCGCGTTTGGTGTCCAAAGCCATTGGCGAGACCGTTGATTTGGAAGCACTGGGCGGTTGGAAGCTGCACGCGGACACCACCGGCCAAATTGACATGTTCGTCGATACTGACGAAGAAGCGCTGGACGCTATCAAGACTTTCCTAAGTTATTTGCCGAGCCATCACATGGAAGCCCCACCCGAAGTTACCGTGGCGCCGGGATCCGGCGAAGACATGGACGACATCCATAAAATTTTACCCCCCAAACGCACGCAGGTTTACGACGTCCGCAAGGTCATTAAGGCCGTGGTGGATAAGGGCAGTTATTTCGAACTCAAGCCCCGTTTTGGCAAATCGGCCGTTGTCGCGTTGACTCGTATAGATGGGAAATCCGTGGGGGTCTTCGCGAACAACCCACTGCATCGTGGTGGCGCGTTGGACACCCAGGCCTGTGAAAAAATTGTCGATTTCCTGGTGATGTGCGATTCCTTCAACATTCCGTTGGTGTCCTTGGTCGACACACCTGGATTCACAATCGGTACGGAAGCCGAACGCAGCCGGGCGCCGGGCCGTATCATGAATTTCATGAACGCCATGACCCTGGTGTCTGTCCCTATCGTCTCAGTCATCATGCGTAAAAGCTACGGGCGCGCCTATGTCTGCATGGGCGGCGGCCGCCATTCCAACAACATCGCCGCCTGGCCGACCGCCGAGGTTAGTTTCATGGACCCCCGCTTCGCCACTATGATCGTTCACGGCCTGGAACCGGGCATGGAAGGTTATGAAGAAGCCCTGACAGAAACGCAAAATGACATTGAAGTCTGGGACATGGCGTCGATTTACGCGGTACAAGACGTTATCAAACCCAGCGAAACACGCGACCATCTCATCCGCATGTTAGACATACATCGGCTGCGCATAACCAATGGTGTTGGCAAACACCTGATGCGCACCTGGCCCACGAGTTATTAATATGGGCGTCTCTTTCGATCCTATCGCAACGGCGCGCGCCGCTGGACGCACCGCTCTTGATGAACACGCGGGTAAGCGGCTGCTGGCACAATTCGGGTTAGGCGTACCGAATTCCGTGATTGTCACGGGTCAGTCCGATGTGGACGCCGCCATCAGCGACCTGACCGGCCCTTTCGCCGTCAAGGTGATGTCCCCCAACATTTTGCACAAAAGCGATTCCGGCGGCGTCCAGATTAATTTGGCGGATGCAACGGCGGTCCGGGACGCTATTTCGGACATGGCGGACACGCCCGCAATCCGCGACGCCGTCGTCGATGGATACTTGATCGAAGACATGGCCCCAAGTGGGGAGGAGGTCGTGATCGGTGGCGTCCTGGAGCCGCAATTCGGTCCCATGATCATGGTTGGCCTGGGGGGCATTTTCGTGGAAATTTTGGCGGATGTCGCGTTCCGTCTGTGCCCCATCACCGAGCGCGACGCACGCGCCATGATGCAGGAATTACAGGGACTGCCCCTTTTGGCGGGGGCGCGCGGTCATACACCGGTATCCCAAGACGCCATTATCGACGCCTTGCTACGCATTGGTGGTGACGGCGGGTTGTTAATGACCCATGGTGCCGATATTGCGGAACTGGACATTAACCCGTTGATCGTGTCGGCGAATGGCGCGGTCGCAGTCGATGCGCGAATCATATTGACGCAAGGTGATAACTCCCTCGAACAAACCGGCGTGACAACCCCCTCCGATCCTGAAACTTATTTTGCGCCTCTGTTTACTCCTAAAACCATCGCCGTGGTCGGGGCGTCGTCCAGCAACGTCAACATCGCCAACACCTTCATCGAACGACAAGCCGAATATGGATTCACCGGAAAAATTTATCCTATCCACCCAAGCGCCGAGACCATATCCGGCCTACCTGCTTATCCCACGCTAGGCGACACACCAGAACCCGTGGATTACGCCTATCTGGCGATAGGTGCCGATCGGGTGCCACCGCTGTTATCTGCCGCCAATGGCCGCGTAAAGTTTGCGCAGGTGATCTCGGCAGGATTTGGTGAAGTCGAAGAAGGCATTTCTCTACAAACCGATTTGGTTACCGCCGCCCGCAACGGCGGATGCCGAATCATCGGGCCAAATTGTCTCGGTCTGCACACCCCGCGAGGCCGTGTCAGCTTTACCAAAAACGCCTCGCCGGAATTGGGAACGGTCGGCATCATATCGCAAAGCGGTGGGCTTGGCACCGACATCGTCCGGCGAGGCCATGTGCGCGGCGTGCGGTTCAGCGGTGTTTTGACTGTTGGCAACAGCGCCGACCTTGGCCCCAACGATATCCTCGAATTTTACCTTGCGGATGCGCAAACCAAAGTGGTCGGCATGTATCTGGAAGATGTGAAGGACGGCCGTCGGTTCGCGAAGATTTTACGCGGTGCAAAATCCAGAAAACCCGTTGTCATCCTGAAGGGCGGCCGCACAAGCCAGGGTCAACGCGCCGCCGCCTCCCACACCGGATCTCTAGCGGGCGACGACCGGGTCTGGGACGCCTTGTCAAAACAAACCGGATGCGTGCTGACCGATACGCTCGATCAATTTCTTGAAGCCCTGTTAGCGTTTCAATTCATGACGCCGCGCGCCAACCGTCCAACGGAACAAGTCATCTTGTTTGGCAATGGCGGGGGCACGAGCGTGTTGGCGACCGACTTCTTTGCGAGTCAGGGGTTGAGCATCGATCCCATCGCCGATGACGCGCTGTCGGCGTTGGAAGCGCTCAACCTGCCGCCCGGCACCAGCGTGGTTAATCCCATCGACACGCCGGTGATCACTCTGCAAGCCGAGGAAGGTCGCATCGCGAGTCGCATCCTTGATGCTGTTTACACCACCAGTGCACCGGACGCGATTGTTATGCATTTGAACCTCGCCTCTTTTCTGGGGCGCGGTCCCATCGATCCGATGGACAACCTCATTAATGCGGCAGTCACCGTGCAGACGCAATTCCCCAGCCAGGCACATTTCATATTGGTCTTACGGTCTGACGGTGAAGCCGCATTGGAAGAAAGTAAACGAACTTACCGCGCCCGTGCTCTGGACGCTGGCATTCCCGTCTATGACGAGCTCAGCAACGCTGCTATGGCGCTAACAGCCATCCGTCATGTGGAAAAATTTTTGACGGCTCACAGAAATTAATTGATTAACCCATTCATTTTGACCTGCCTGCCACCATACGGCATTCTTCGGACAACAAACATCTAACAAGCGGGGCGACCATGAAAGAATTATTTGCGATTGCGAACACTGTTGGCGAAGCGTTGAAACGGCGGGGCGAAACTATCGCGGTTGCAGAATCGTCAGCTGGCGGCCTAATTTCAGCAGCATTGCTAGCGGTGCCAGGCGCGTCTGCGTATTTCATGGGGGGCGGCGTCTGTTATACACGAGCTGCAAAAATAGAGTTAATGGATATTCCCCCAGCAGTATTGGACAAAATCCGATCTTCTTCAGAACCTCATGCAGAAGTTCTGGCCCGCGCCGCCAAGGACCGTTTATCTGCGGATTGGGGATTGGCTGAAACCGGCGCGGCAGGCCCGCGCGGCAATCGGTATGGCGACGCCTCGGGCCATACCTGCATCGCCATCGATGGTCCCATCTCGAAGGTCACAACGATTGAAACAGTGTCAGACGACCGCGAGGCCAACATGTTAATTTTCGCGAAGGAAGCGCTGCAGCTTCTAGGAAAACATCTCGAATAGCATATTTCTATTAGGAGACACCTTGCCCACAGAACAGCGCCCGTATGGTTTGGAATAAACTTCGAAAATCTACACCCCGCCTGACCAAGCGGCCACACGCGCTTGCGCCAAAAATTTTAGTTGGGACGCGCGACGGCGTAGGGTTAACTCTACTTGTTCCGGTCTATTATAAAGAGTTAACCCGGCCCTCCTAGGCTAGTTTCGGCCCATACCCACCACCAGTTGGCGTCTCTAGAATAAAGACATCGCCAACAGCGACCTTCGCCGTATCCAGTCCCGTCATCACGTGAATATCGCCATTCTTACGTTCGACCCAGTTTTTGCCGCATTGGCCCGGTTCACCCCCCGCCATCCCATAGGGCGGCACAATGCGATGATTAGACAGCATCACAACTTCCATGTTCTCCAAAAACCGGATGCGCCGATAAGTCCCGTCGCCACCTCGGTATTGCCCAGCCCCACCCGAACCATGGCGCACACCAAAGCTTTCCAATAACACCGGGTAGCGCCACTCCAACACTTCCGGGTCGGTCAAGCGGCTGTTCGTCATATTTGTGTGCACAGCTGAGGTTCCGTCCCACCCTGGTCCAGCACCGGAACCACCGCACACGGTTTCATAATATTGGTGTTGATCATTACCAAACGTAAGGTTGTTCATCGTGCCTTGGGACGCCGCCATCACGCCCAACGCTCCATAGAGCGCATCGGTCACGCATTGCGAGGTCTCCACATTACCCGCAACCACCGGTGCCGGATAGGATGGTGCCAGCATACTGCCCTCGGGCACAATGAAAGTTATCGGCTTTAGACACCCGTCGTTCATGGGAATGTCATCGTCCACCAGAGTACGAAACACATATAACGCCGCCGCTCGGACAACAGCTGTTGGGGCATTAAAATTTGTGGGTCGCTGCGCACTGGTACCTGTGAAATCCAAGGTCGCACCGCGCGCCGCCTTATCAAACGTAATCTTGACCTTGACCACGCTGCCTTCATCCATTGGGTAGGTGAATTCACCGTCACGCAACACATCTATCACGCGGCGCACAGATTCTTCCGCGTTGTCCTGCACATGCACCATATAAGCGTGCACCACATCCAACCCGTAATGGTCCACCATCTTGCGTAATTCCTGAACACCACGTTCGTTTGCCGCCACCTGGGCGCGGAGATCAGCCAAATTCTGATCAGTGTTACGCGCCGGATATTGCGCCGAAGTCAGGAGTTCAAGGATGCTCGCTTCCTGAAAACGACCGCCTTCCACCAGTTTAACGTTGTCCAATAACACACCTTCTTCTTCTACTACCTTACTGTCTGGCGGCATTGACCCTGGCGTGATGCCGCCAATATCAGCGTGGTGGCCCCGGCTGCCGACGTAGAATAAAATTTCATTACTTTTCTCACCGCCCCCGAATACCGGTGTGATTACAGTAACGTCTGGTAAATGCGTACCGCCGTTATAGGGGTCATTCAACACGAACACATCGCCTGGCTTGATGCGTCCTTGGTTCTTGTCAATGACGGTCCGAACACTTTGCCCCATGGACCCCAAATGAATTGGAATATGTGGTGCATTCGCGATCAGTCCGCCATCGGCGGCAAACACAGCGCAGGAAAAATCTAACCTTTCCTTGATATTCACCGAATAAGCGGTGTTTTGCAGAGTGAAGCCCATCTGTTCAGCGATGGACATGAACAAATTGTTGAACACTTCCAACATCACCGGGTCGCAGGTCGTGCCAATCGCCATGCGCGTCGGCAAGGCGACGACACGGGACATCACCAAATCACCGGAAGTTGTCATTTCCGCCTGCCATCCAGGCTCAATCACCGAAGTGGCCGTGTCTTCGCAAATAATCGCCGGACCGTCCACTTTGGCACCGGCCGGTAACGCCGCCCGGTCGTAAATAGGGGTGCGCCGCATCTCGCCCGCCATATAGGCATCAACCCCGCCCAGCGTCCCAACCGCGCCACCTGCCGCTGTTACGGTAGTGACGGCACCACTTGCAACATCGTCGGCCCGCCCAATAGCTTCAACAGTGGCGACCTCCACGACGACGGCCTTATCCGGCATAATGAATCCATAACGTTGTTGATAGGCGGCTTCGAACGCTGCCTTCATCGCCCCGGCTGGGCCCGCATCAACGGCCAGCGCCGTGTCTGTACCATCGTATTTCAAATGCGCCTTGCGCAGCATCGAAATCCGATAATCCGGAATTTTCTGGCTTCGTATTTCCGCCACTGCTTCGGCCATCAAGTCATCCAAAACCTTGTCGAGAAGCCCAGAAGCAACATCTTCCAAGGGCGCTTCGACCGCCTTTTCACGTAACGCCCGTAAATCCGCCAAGCCCATCCCGTAGGCAGATAAAACACCGGCAAAGGGATGAATAAGAATTTTCTTCATACCCAGCGCATCCGCGACCAGACAAGCGTGCTGGCCCCCCGCACCGCCAAAGCAGCACAAGGTATAGTCGGTTACGTCATATCCGCGCTGCACCGAGATTTTCTTGATTGCGTTGGCCATGTTCTCCACGGCTATTGTCAAAAATCCATCAGCGACTTCGACCGGCGAACGATCATCGCCTGTACTGTCCTTAATCTCTTTGGCCATCGCCGCAAATTTTTCCTGAACGACCGCGACATCCAAAGGTTTGTCTTGGCCTGAACCAAAGACGGCGGGAAAATAATTTGGCTGCAATTTCCCCAAGATTACGTTGCAATCGGTGACGCAGAGCGGTCCCCCGCGCCTGTAGGACGCAGGACCGGGATTGGCACCAGCAGATTCAGGGCCAACCCTATACCGCGCACCATCAAAAAAGCACATGGAGCCACCACCCGCCGCAACCGTGTGAATCTGCATCATTGGTGCCCGCATCCGGACACCAGCGACCAGAGTTTCAAACGCGCGTTCATATTCGCCGTCGTAATGCGCCACATCGGTCGACGTGCCACCCATATCAAACGTGATAAGTTTTTCGAACCCAGCGTCCTTGCTGACCTGGACCGCACCGACAATACCGCCTGCCGGACCGGACAGAATGGCGTCCTTCCCTTGAAATATTGTCGCATCCACCAAACCACCATTCGACTGCATGAACAGCAAATTTGCGTCCCCTAATTCCTCCGCAACATGGTTCACATAACGCCGAAGAATAGGAGAAAGATAGGCATCAACGACAGTCGTATCGCCGCGCCCCACCAGCTTCATCAACGGACTGGTTTCAAAACCCGTAGAAATTTGTTCAAACCCAATCTCTCGCGCTACGGCAGCGACGGCGCGTTCATGTGCCGGATACCTATACGCATGCATGAAAACAATCGCCACGGACCGGTAGTCATCGTCATAAGCTGCCTGCAAATCTTCCCGTGCCGCCTCTAAATCCAACGCTTGATGAATATCGCCATTGGCACCAATTCGCTCCTCAACCTCCACGACTTTGCTATAGAGTTGTTCGGGCAGGATAATGCGTCGGTCAAAAAGACGGGGCCGCGCTTGATATCCGATGCGTAGCGCATCGGAAAACCCCTTGGTGACAACCAAAAGCGTGCGTTCGCCTTTGCGTTCCAACAAAGCATTTGTCGCCACGGTGGTGCCCATTTTCACTGCCGCAATACGCCCACTGGGAAATTTTTCGTCAACGCTCAAGCCCAACAGATCACGAATTGCCTGCACCGCCGCGTCTTCGTAGTGTTCCGAGTTTTCCGACAATAGCTTGTGCGTAACCAGAGACCCATCCGGGCGCTTCGCCACCACGTCGGTAAAGGTGCCACCTCTATCAACCCAGAACTGCCA
>JAPKDL010000018.1 GCA_028822585.1 Alphaproteobacteria bacterium
TTCGTTACATTCTTCGTGCGTACTTGCTGCAGAGCTCCTTGTTGCTGCTGTTGATTATAATCCCAAATACGACAGGTAATTCTGCTGAGGCAAAAATTACCCTGCCTAACATCAAAGTTATCAATGAATATCGGGGCTAACTATTTAGCCAAATTATGGGCGTCGTAGTATCGCTGGCTCTGCCTGGATTCGCCTTTTAGTGGTCGGCAGTGCGGAGGATTTGGTCCGCCATGTTGGTTTCATACGCCACGCCTTCGGCGGTCAGGGTGATGTATTGGGGGAAGAAGCCGCCGGTAAGATTTTTGCGGGTGAGTGCGGCGAAGACCGCTTCGTTACGTAGCCCGGTGGCGTCCTTGCCATCAACCAGATACGGTCCAAGATGAAAGTGGTTGCCATGGGCGTGCGGCAGGCCGGAGATGGTGACTGCGCCGGACGATGGGTCCGGGGTCGCCATGTCGGGTTGTTGGGCGATGGCCTGCAACAGGGTGAGGGTTTTGAGTTGCAGTTTGTTGAGTTTTAACGGGTTGCGTTTCGGTGCCATAGCGGTTCCAACCTTGGTTCTTGAGTGCGGTTCCGCCACAATTAGCGGCCCATGACCGGGCGTCAAGACATAACGTGAAAGAGTACAGGCATGACCGAAAAAACTATCGCGCCCTATGGGGCCTGGGCCTCGCCCATCACCGCTGATCAAATTGTCCAGGGCAGCGTCGGGCTGGGGCAGATTGTCGTGGATGATCGCGATCTGTATTGGTCGGAATCGCGCCCGTCGGAAAAGGGACGGGTCACCTTGATGCGCCGTGATGCGGCTGGCGAGGTGGCGGAAGTGCTGACGCCTGATTTCAGCATGCGCAGTCGAGTGCATGAATATGGCGGCGGCGCCTATACGGTATCAAACGGCGTGGTGTATTTCGTGCGCGACCGGGACCAACGTGTGTGGCGTATGGTGTCAGGGAATACGCCGGAGGCTTTAACATCGGAAGGGACGTCCCGCTACGCTGATCTTGTAGTGGATGGAGATCGGGTAATTGCCGTGCGGGAAGACCATCGCGCGGGGCTGTCAGAGCCGGAGAACGATCTGGTGGCGATCGCCGGGAGTGGCGCCTCCAAGGGTTCGATCAGTGTACTGGCTAGCGGTGATGATTTCTACGCTTCGCCCTGTGTGTCGCCGGATGGAACACAACTGGCTTGGCTGTCCTGGTCGCACCCTAATATGCCGTGGGACGGCACGAAGCTGTGGCTGTCGGATTCCAAGGGCGAGGGTGCGCGGGTGGTTGCGGGCGGGGCGGACGAGTCAATTTTTCAACCAAGCTGGGCGCCGGACGGGACGCTGTATTTCGTGTCGGACAAGAGCGGGTGGTGGAACTTGTACGCCTATGGCTCAGAGGACTCGGTGCGCGATATCTGCCCTATGGAGGCTGATTTCGGGCGTCCACAATGGGCGTTTGGCATATCGGCCTATGCGCATTTGGATAGTGGTGGCATAGTCGCGACGTTTTCTCAAAATGGCGCGCGATCTATGGGGTTGGTGGATCCGGCCCGTGGGGAGGTGCAAATTCTGAGTACGCCCTATTGTGAATTCGATGGCGTTACGGCCATGGGCGAAGACGTGGTGTTCCTCAGCGCTAGCCAGACTGACGCCGCGCGGTTGGTTCTGTTGAAAGAGGGTGGGGTGGAGTCAGTCGTTGTACGCTTGTCACTCGATTTTGTAGTGGATCCCCACGATATCTCCTGCGCCGAAGCGATCGAATTCCCCACCGAAGGTGGGGTGACCGCCCATGGATTCTACTACGCACCCGCCAACTGCCGATTTGTGGGTGAGGGGCCTCCGCCCTTGATCGTTAAAAGTCATGGCGGGCCTACCGGCCAGAGCAGTGAGTCGTTCAGTTTAAAAATCCAGTACTGGACCTCGCGCGGCTTCGCGGTGCTCGACGTGAACTATCGCGGATCCACCGGGTATGGCCGGGCGTATCGACGGATGCTGGACGGCGCCTGGGGCGTGGTGGATGTAGATGATTGTGTGCATGGCGCGCGCTGGTTGGTCGACCAGGGCCACGTTGACGGCGAGCGCTTGATCATCACTGGGGGCAGTGCGGGCGGATACACAACGCTATCCGCCTTGACCTTTCGCAATACATTCAAGGCCGGCGCGAGCCATTATGGCATCGGTGATTTGACGGCGCTGGCCAAGGACACCCATAAATTTGAAGGTCGTTATCTCGACCGGTTGGTGGGGCCGTGGCCGGATTCCGAAGCGTTATATCGGGCGCGCTCGCCGATTGAACATGCGGACGGGTTGGACTGCCCGGTGATCTTCTTTCAAGGGCTCGACGACAAGGTGGTGCCGCCGAATCAGGCTGAAGAAATGGTTGCGGTGTTGCGGGACAAGGGCATTCCTGTCGCCTATGTGCCGTTTGCGGGGGAAGGGCACGGTTTCCGTCAGGCAGCGAACATCAAACGTGCGCTGGAGGCGGAGCTGTATTTCTACGGGCGGGTGTTCGGGTTTACGCCCGCAGATAAAATGGCGGCGGTGGAGATTTCAAACTTGTGAGGGAGGCGCCTATTTTTGTTTGGCGCGGGCAAGTTTGATTAGTTTGCGCATTTGATCTTCGCCGATGGCGCCGGGGATGACATGCTCGCCGATGATGAAAGCGGGGGTGCCGTTGACCCCTAGCGACTGGCCTAACCGTAACGTTTCTTCGAGATATGCGCTAATGGCGGGGTCGTTCATATCCTTGTTGAGGCGGGGGATGTCCAACCCGATTTTTTGCGCCGCATCCATGATGCGCTGCTCGCTTAACCGACCTTTCAGGCTCATGATGGCGACGTGGAATTCGAAGTATTTGCCTTGCTTCTTTGCCGCCATAGCCGCCACGGCGGCGATCCGTGACGCGGGACCTAGAATCGGAAATTCCTTCCAGGCGACCTGAATTTTTTTGTCTGTTTCCAATATCTTAAGAACTGTAGAGAAGGCCTTCTTACAGTAACCGCATTGGTAATCGAAGAACTCCACGATGACGAGATCATGGGTTCCCTCCGCCGCGCCGGAGATGGGCGTCATGGGGTTTTCGTACACTTTAGAATCCAGCGAACTTAGCGTTTTACGTTGCTGTTGGTCGCGGTTGGTCTCACGCCTTTTTTGCCACTGCTCCATGGAGTCGGCGATGACTTCCGGGTGTGTCAAAATATATTCCCGGATGAGAGAGTCGATATCGCCGCGCTGTTTATCGCTGAAAGTTTGTGCGGATGCACCGCTGAAAAATGGCGTAAGGATCACCATCAAGACGGCGAGTGTTGAAAATAAGGGGCGTATAAATTTCATTATAAATGTTCCAGAATTCCACCGTAAGACCAAGCACATCCATCGCATGTTCCGCCGCCGGGGTAAACAATAAGCCGCCCGTGGGTCATGGGGATTTGTTCTTTGCGTCATTTTGGGCGGCGTTGCGGATGTCCTGGGCGCGGAACCACGCGCTGGATCCATACGGCAACAGTTCGAGCGCCCGTTTGGCGCGGGATCCGGCTTCCGGTTTGCGACCCCGCAGCATCGCTTCTTCCGCCAACGCCAGCATGACATTACCCTGATCGCCCTGCCGCGCATAGGCGGTCGACAGCAATCGCCAGGCCCGCGCGTCTTTGGGTTCGTAGCGAATGGCGTTGGCAAGATGGGTCAGGGCCTCATCGTCGGCCTTTGGCTCGTTAAGTTCCAGCAGGGATTGCGCCAAATTCGTGCGGATCAACGCTGCCCATGGCAATATGCGCACCGCCTTCCGATACGGGGTGATCGAGGCGCGAATTCGCCCGGCGTCTTGCAGGATATCGCCTGTTAATTCATGGAAGAACGGGTCTTCCGGAGACGCCAATGTCAGCGCGTCCATAATAGCTAGGGCTTCGTCAATACGGTGGAGTCGTTTGAAGGCGACAGCGCGGGCGTATTTGGCGCCAATTGTGGGATCATCCGGTGCGAATTCATTCAATGTCCGAGCGGGAGGATTGATGAAACCTTTGAGCTTGCCGTGCATACGGCCATGCATGATTCGCAGGTTTTGCGGCGTTTGAGATTTAGTGTGCGGCGATTTGATAATGTGGTTTTGTAGAAATTTTATGCGGTCTGTCGTCATCGGATGGGATCGAACGTAAGGGTCCTGGCTGTCGACGATCTTGGCTTCTTGTTCAGATAAAACATGCAGGAAGTCCAGTAAGCCTTCGGACGAAACGCCTGCCGCGTCCATGAATGTCGCCGCAGCTTGATCGGCGCTTTGCTCCATGGAACGGGTATAGCTTAACAAGGACGCCCGTTGAATTTGGGCGCCGCCCGCGATTACAGCTTGTGCGGCGCCGGCTTCACCTGCCGCAACCGCAGCAATCCCGCCCAGGACGAATGTCATGATTGTTTGCGCCGTTACATTGCGGAGGTTGTCCTGAATGCGCGCCAGATGGCCCCCGGTGATGTGCCCAATTTCATGCGCCAATACGCCAATAACCTGATTGGCACCGGAGGCGCGAATTAACAGGCCGGTGTTAATGAAAATATTTTGACCGCCGGTAACAAAAGCATTCAGCGACGGATCGTTTACGAGTAATATACGCACGTCGCTTGATCGCAGGCCCGCTATTTTGAATATCGGCGCGGTGTAGACACGGATGGTGTTTTCGATCTCCGTATCGCGAACAAACGAGAATCCTCTTGCCGCCGCCGTGCCCGGCAGCGTAATCAGAACACTAAGAGATAATGTGGCAACCACGGTTAAGGCGCGAAGAACGGCAATGCGTTTCAACAAGTTAAATCTCCGGTTAGGCTCCTGGCGGCGATCCTGTACATTTGGGAGTATGAGCGGCTTTGGTCAAGTCGTAATCACTTTCGTCGTTCTGGGACTAATTTCGGGATGTTCCGCAGATTCTAGAAATTCCGGAGACGGGGGCGTGACGGGGGCTCTCACTGGATTTTTCCGCGATGAAGCGCCGCCCAGTGTAGTTTGGCGCGCGCTGGAACCTGTAACGGGATTGTCTACAAAAGTAGCGAGGGTGGTAAAGAACGACACGGTCTTTTTTGGCGTTGTGGCGGGAGATGAACCAAATTCAGTCCAGGCGGCTGAGAAAGTTCTTAAATCCGGCGGCACGGCCGCGGATGCCGCAACCGTGCTGGCGTTAAGTTTGGCGGTCACGATGCCCTCGGCAGCCAGTTTGGGTGGCGGCGGGGTTTGCCTTGTGCACAGTCCTGGCGACGGCAAGACCGAAGCGCTTGATTTCATTGCTCCGGCGCCGGAGCGAGTAGACCGTCGTGCGGACCGCCCGGCGGCGGTGCCCGCTTTGTTGCGTGGCGTCGCGGCGCTTCATGCGCGGTATGGGGCGGTCGATTTTCGCAGCCATCTTGGTAAGGCGGAGCAATTGGCGCGGTTTGGCCACGTAGTGTCTCGCGCGTCGGCAAAAGAATTTTTGCTTGCCGCGAGCCCTCTTTTCACAGACGCGGCGGCGCGGCGTGTTTTTGCGCGGTCCGATGGACATCCTTATGTCGAAGGCGATCGGTTGGTACAGCAGGATTTAGCTGATTTTTTCGCCGAACTGCGAATAGAGGGTGTCAGTAATTTTTATAATGGTGAAATAGCCGAAAAATTTGTTCGCGCCGCGCAGGCTGCTGGAGCTGGGTTAACGCTGTCCGATATGCGAGGCTTTAGGCCACGTTGGCGGAAGCCGATACAGATTGTCTTTAGAAATCTAATTTTAAGCTTTGCGCCTGCGTCAGCAGGTGCTGGAGTCGCCGCCAGTCATATGTGGCGAATGTTGGCGTTAAACGACCGATACCGAGGTGTGAACGCGTCGGAACAGATGCATTTGCTGGCCGAGGCCGGGAAACGGGCCTTTGGTATGCGGGACCAACCGTCAAACGGGACCGATGCCGCTGCAGCGATGCAATCTTTTGATTCGGCGCGTGCAACAGCGCCGAATGAATTGACTGCAAAGGCACATGGGATATCAGAAAACCCGTCGCAAACATCTTTTGTCGTCGTCGACCTTGTGGGTCAGACTGTGGTTTGCACATTGACGAATTACAATTTGTTCGGAACCGGTCGAGTCGCGCCGGGATTGGGCGTTGTTCTGGCGGCAGCGCCGGGACGTGGCGACCGAAACGCTCTGTCGTTAGGGGGCATGATTGCCGCGAATGTCGAGGGGCAGGATGTGCGGTTTGCGGCGGCGGCGTCAGGCGGCGCTGCGGCGACGACAGCGTTGATGCGGGTTGCTGCGGATACCTTAGCGTCGGAGAAAACGCTTGAACGTGCCATGTTGGGCGCGCGCATCCATCATAGTGGCGCACCGGATATTACGTTAATTGAACAAGATGTTCCCGACGCCATTGTCGCGCGGTTGGTGCGAAAGGGGCACCGAATTGAGCGCGCGCCCAGTCTTGGACGCGTCAACGCCGCGGAATGTCCCTTGGGTCTGGGGGTAGGTAGTGAGGCCGCCGCCTGCTTTGTCTTTGCTGATCCGAGAGGCAACGGGTTGGCGAGTGAGGCGGAGAGGTAGAAAATGTCATTAAAAGTGTCGGCGCGGTCCCGCGATCTTCCACCATTCTATGCCATGGAGGTCATGCGCGCGGCAAACGCCCGTGAGGCGGCGCAACAGGCCGTATTCCACATGGAGGTCGGGCAACCTGACACCAGTGCGCCCGAGGGGGCGCTGCGCGCTGCGGAAGCGGCGTTGCGGAACCATCGCCTTGGTTACACCGAAGCATTGGGCTTGCCGACACTACGCCAGGGAATAGCAAAGCATTACAAGGATTACTACGGCGAAGAATTGAATGTTGACAGGGTCGTCGTGACTACGGGGTCGTCTGGTGCCTTTGTGCAGGCGTTCCTCGCCGCCTTTGATGCTGGTGACCGCGTTGCGATTGCATCACCGGGATACCCTTGCTACCGCACGATTTTGGTGGCACTGGGCATTGAAGCGGTGTTGCTAGAAACGGAAATTGAGCATGGATTTCAGCCGATGCCGGATCTTCTGGACCAAGCGCTACGGGATGGACCTTTAGACGGTTTAATTGTCGCCAGTCCTGCGAACCCGACCGGGTCGATGTTATCGGATCGCGATCTTGAAGCGTTGGCGGCGTATTGCGATGAGCATGGAATACGTTTGGTGTCGGACGAAATATATCATGGCGTAACCTATACCGGAAAAGCCGCGACAGCCTTGGCCTATAGCCCGAACGCCATCGTCATCAACAGCTTCTCGAAGTATTTTTCCATGACCGGCTGGCGATTGGGCTGGATGATTGTGCCTGAAGAATTGACGCAGGTGTGCGAATATCTAGGTCAAAATTTATTTATTTCACCGCCGACCCTGTCTCAAATCGCCGCGACCGCCGCCTTCGATTGCAAGGTGGAACTGGACGCTAACGTCGCGCGGTATGCGCGGAACCGAACGTTGATGTTGGAGGAGTTGCCCAAAATTGGATTCGATAAACTGGCGCCGGCGGATGGCGCGTTTTATTTGTATGCGGATGTATCCAAGCTGACGAATGACAGTCAGGAGTTCTGTGCGCGGATGTTGTCCGAAACCGGCGTGGCCGCAACGCCAGGCCTCGATTTTGACGCGGCGCGCGGCCATCGTTTTATGCGGTTTTCATTTGCCGGCGCCACCGATGATGTGGCGGCGGCGGTCGAAGCGTTACGCGTTTGGGATCGCTGAGGTATTACGCGTTTAGAATCAGTAGTATTATGTTTCAAAAGTACATCTCATAAAACGGGACGTACTTTCTTTTAAGTCTGCATCAGGTCACAATCTAATTGTTCAGCTATCCCACTAGATTGAATAAAATAGGACGCTGTTTCACGCAAAATTTAAAGACACGAAGTTCACGATCAGGGTGCTAACTTACTTCTCCTATCCTAGAACCCGTTGCCACCAACCGCCGCGCCTTGGTTTTGGCGGCCCTGTCGGTTGTTCCGGCGCCACGACGGGGGCTTTTTCTATCTCCGACGTATCGGCGACTGGTTTTGCTTTGGCGCGACGTCGGCGGGGTCGCTTCGGTGCTTCAGCAGGTTCCGTTGTCGCGTCTGCATCGGGCACTGCTTTGGACACCGCATCCGGCGCTGCATCCGTTGTGGCGGTTTTCTCTAAATCCGCAGGTGTATCCGATTTAAACACAGGTGAAGTTTCCTTCGGTTTCGTGTCTTCTACTACCTTGGCTGTCCGACGACGACGGGGCCTTTTCGATTTCGGTTCGCTTTCTTCAAGGTTCGGTTGTTCGGTGGTCGCTGGATCCGGCGCAGTTATTATAGCCGCTTCCGGCGTTTCGGTCGTCTCGACAGACACGCTCTCCGCGCCATCACTGTCGACGCCGTCTTTGATTGCGGCATCCTGATTGGCGACTTCTTGAGTCGCGCCTTCTTCATTCTGGCGTCCGCGTTTGCGCCCGCCACGTCTGCCGCGTCGGCTGCGTTTCTTCGGTGCGTTTTCGTCTTTTGCGTCTGGCGTGGCGGCGACGTCTTCCGGTGCGTCGATTGCGCTTTCGCTTTCGCTTTCTACAGTTTCTCCGCCGACGTTTTTGGTCGCCTGTTCAGACTGATCTTCTCGTTGAGGACGACGCCGGCGAGACCGGCGTTTCCGGGGCGAATTTTCTCCCGTAACCTCATCGTTGAGGGCTGGTCTTTGCGGACGTTGTTGGGCGACGGCCTCTTCTTCGCCCGGTTGGCGCACACGATCGAGTCTAAAGTCAGGCGGTACCAGCGCTTCGTCGGCTTCAACAGTCACGTTGAATGAATAACGGCCTTCGATTACCGTTAATGTCGCGCGTTTCTGGTTGAGAATGTACAACGCGACTTTGGTCGGGACATGTAACGTAATCATCCCGGACGGTTTGCGAACACCTTCTTCTTCCAGGGCGCGAAGGGCGTGCAAGGCGGCCGATTCCGTTGAACGGATATGACCAACGCCGCCGCAAACCGGGCAAAGCTCGCTGGACGTTTCAGTAACGCTTGGGCGCAGTCGTTGTCGCGACATCTCCATCAAGCCAAACGGGCTGATGCGGCCCACTTGTATGCGGGCGCGATCGTCTTTCAAAGAGTCCTTCAATTTGCGCTCGACCGCATGAATGTTGCGCGAGTTTTCCATATCGATGAAATCGATGACGATCAAACCGGCCAGGTCACGCAGTCGCAATTGACGCGCGACTTCCTCTGCGGTTTCCATATTGGTCTTGAACGCCGTTTCCTCGATATTTCGTTCTTTTGTCGAACGACCGGAGTTGACGTCAATGGCGACCAATGCTTCGGTCGGGTTGATGACCAGATATCCCCCTGAGCGCAGTTGAACTATCGGGTTGTGGATCGCGTCGATCTGGCTTTCCACTTGATAACGATGTAGCACTGGTACGGTTTCGTTCTTGTACTGTTTTACGCGGGTGGCGTGACTGGGGATGAGGGACTTCATGAAGTCCTTCGCGAGACGATATCCCGCATCGCCTTCCACCAGGACTTGGTCGATTTCCTTGGAATATAAATCCCGGATTGACCGCTTGATGAGGTTGCCCTCTTCGTTGATCAGGCAAGGTGCCGTCGATTCCAGTGTCAGGTTGCGGATCGTGTCCCACTGGCGCATCAAGTATTCGTAATCGCGTTTGATTTCCGCTTTGGATCGGTCAGCACCCGCAGTACGAACAATCACCGCCATGCCTTCAGGTATATCGAGGCCGTCAACGATGCCTTTCAGGCGTTTGCGATCCTTTGCGCTGGCGATTTTTCGGCTTATGCCACCGCCGCGCGCGGTGTTTGGCATCAACACGCAATACCGGCCTGCGAGCGAGAGATACGTTGTCAACGCCGCACCCTTGTTGCCGCGTTCTTCCTTGACCACTTGCACCAGCATAATTTGCCGACGTTTGATGACTTCCTGAACTTTGTAGTGGCGGTAGGATTTTGTACGCCGGCGCTCGACTTCTTCCTCGATTTCATCGCCGCCAACAACTTCCACGCTGGCACCGTCGACCGGCTCTTCCGCGTCCTCTACTTCGGGTTCTGATTCAACCAGCTTCTCACGGTCCGACACCGGAATTTGGTAATAGTCGGGGTGAATCTCGTTGGAAGCGAGAAACCCGTGTCGATTTCCGCCATATTCGACGAACGCTGCCTGCAGGGATGGTTCGACCCGCGTTACTTTCGCGAGGTAGACATTTCCCTTTAGCTGTTTCTTGCTGCTTGATTCAAAGTCGAATTCTTCGAGTTTATGTCCACTGACAACGGCGACACGCGTTTCTTCCGCGTGCGTGGCGTCGATTAACATTATTTTCGTCATTATTGCTCTCCAGCGGTCGCATTTCCACACGGTGCGTGACGGTGCCGTGTGGGCGCGCTGCGCTATATTCGGTAAAGCCGATTACGTCGCTTATCGATTTGTCGAACGGGAAGATCATTAGATTTTTCACCAGGACAAAGATTCAGTCGAACGTTTAGGTTTCCCAAGCATGTCTGTCTTCAAAATGCACTAGAGATCGGCTTCGTCAGTAATTAAAAAGTGACCACTCCGGTAACGTATAGCATCGCTAACTTTCATCACGGTCACGGGGTAATTTTCGCGCGCCGGATGAGGGTTGGCTATGCGCTTACGCAATCGATTAGGGCGAACCATAATCGATAGGGCGTCGTCAATCACGCCAGCATAAACTACGCGCTCGGTTCATCTTCCACAAATGGTATTTTGGATTTATTTGAATTTTTCATGTAAAATCGAGTCTACTGCTTGAGAGATTAGTGCGAATCGCCAATATATTGGTCTGTATGAAGGAATTGTCCCGAATTTACGTGCTTCTTGGTTTGATCACAGTCTCGTGTGTTTCGTTAATCTATGGATCTGCGACGGTGTTGGCGACGCCAGAGGTAACTGGGTCGCGAATCGGGGTGCACCCGAATTCCACACGTCTTGTGCTCGAACTCAGCGAATCTGTTGCGTATCAGGTGTTCACGCTGGATAAGCCCTATCGCGTTGTCATCGACCTTCCTGAAGTCCGGTGGCGGTCCTCGCGTAAACCGATGATGTCGGCGATAGGCCTTGTGTCCGAATTCCGCTTTGGTTTGTTTCAGACAGGTAATAGTCGGGTGGTGTTGGGAACGACCGCGCCAACCAAAGTGTCAAAGCATTTTATTTTGGATGCCGAAAAAGGAGCTCCACCACGGCTGGTGTTGGATCTGGTGGAAACCTCCGTGGCGAATTTTTCGCCGGGACGTATGATTAAATCTGCAGGCTGGAAGGCGGTTGTGCAACCTCGTGCTCGCCAGCCTGATCCGTATCGACTAGCCAAAACTGGCCGTCACGTGATCGTGCTGGATCCCGGTCATGGCGGTGTCGACCCCGGCACGATTGGCGTCACGGGGGCGTATGAAAAGAAAATTACGTTGGCGGTGGCGCATGAAGCCAAGAAGCAATTTGAAGCCACGGGCCGTTACCGGGTTGTCTTGTCGCGGACGCGTGATGTCTATGTCCGATTGCGGGACCGGTTCGAGATCGCGCATCGCCACAAGGCGGAATTGTTCGTCTCTTTGCATGCTGATTCCATCAAGAATAGAAAAGTACGCGGTGGGTCTGTTTATACGTTGTCCAACAAAGCCTCCGACAAGGAAGCTGCGTCATTGGCGACCCGTGAAAACAAGTCCGACATCATCGCGGGTGCGGATTTATCGGGATTTGCGCCGGAAGTATCGGAAATTCTCATCGATTTAGCGCAAGGCGCGACCAATAAGGAATCCTGGTTTCTGGCGGAAATGATGGTGAAGGCGCTGGGGCAGCGGACCAAACTGCTACGTAATTCGCACCGTTTCGCCGGGTTCGCCGTCTTGAAGTCGCCTAATATTCCCTCGGTCCTGTTGGAATTGGGGTATTTGTCCAATCGCATAGATGAGAAAAACCTGTCAAAACCGAAGTATCGTCGGAGAATTGCGCGCGCGTTGTTGCAGGCGGTGGATACCTATTTTAAACGTAAATCTAAATTGCGGAAACCTTGAGCCGCCTTAACTCGGCCACAATTATCAAAGATAATCACCGGATTAACCGCTGAGAGCAATGCGATCCTATCAAGCCTATGCGAATTTTACTGAAACTGTTCTTGATCACACTGTCACTGATCGTTGTCCTTGCGGCGGCCGGTGCGGGCGGTGCCGCGTATATTTTATATCGGTATGGTCGAGATCTTCAGGATTACAAACAATTGGCGGATTACGAACCGGCGATGATGACGCGGGTTCATGCTGGCGACGGGCATTTAATCGCCGAATACGCCAAGGAACGCCGGGTCTTCGTACCTGTGGCGGCGATGCCCCGACGAGTCGTCAACGCGTTTGTCGCGGCGGAAGATCAAAATTTTTACACCCATGTCGGCGTCGATCCCGTGGCCTTGGCTCGGGCGATCGTGATGAATGTCGTCTATTACTGGCGCGGTCGGAAACTTATCGGCGCGTCGACAATTACCCAACAGGTCGCCAAGAATTTTCTGCTGACCAACGAAGTTTCCATGGAGCGAAAAATTAAGGAAGCCATTTTGGCGTTTCGCATCGAACGGGCGCTGCCGAAGGACCGCATTCTTGAGTTATACCTGAATGAAATCTACCTCGGTTATGGGTCCTACGGCGTGGCGGCGGCGGCCCTGAATTATTTTAATAAATCTCTTGATGAATTGACGATGGCGGAAGCGGCCTACCTGGCGGCGTTGCCGAAAGCGCCTAATAATTATCATCCGATTCGCAAGTCGCGTGCGGCCAAGGCACGCCGGGATTGGGTGATCGGTCGGATGCTTGAAGAAGGTTTTGTGGATCGCGACACGGCAGAACTCGCCAAACACGCGGCGCTACGGGTCATTCCGCGGACCGCCACGGAATTTGTCGAGGCGGATTATTTCGTGGAGGAAGTGCGTCGCGAATTGGCAGATAAGTTTGGCGAAGATCAACTTTACGAGGGCGGGTTGTCAGTCCGCACCACGCTGGATTCCCGGCTTCAAGGATTCGCGGAACAGGCCTTGCGCCAAGGATTAATCACTTATGACCGACGCCACGGATGGCGCGGCCCTCTGACTAACATCGCCGTTGACAATGGTTGGTTCGGACCATTGCTCGGGGTAAAGCGGCCCCTGGGCGTTGATGAATGGTCGCTTGCCGTGGTGCTTGGTGTTGATGAGGCGGGCGTCGATATTGGCGTGGTCGACGGCGTTGTTGGGCACCTGCCGTTAGAGGAACTGACCTGGGCGCGCGAACCGCGTAAAAATCGTCGCTTGGGGCCAAAAATCACGCACCCCGGCGAAGTGTTGAAAATTGGCGATGTGGTGTTAGTTGAACCTGCACCCAAGGTGCCTGACGTCGACGTTAAAACTCAACCCGCGCCGCCAGACCCCACAGAAGAAGCGCGATATGGTTTACGTCAAATTCCCGGAATTGAAGGTGCCATTGTTGTGCTTGACCCGCATACGGGGCGGGTCCTTGCGATGAATGGCGGATTTCACTATGCGCTTAGCGAATTCAACCGTGCGACCCAGGCGTTGCGGCAGCCTGGATCCGCCTTCAAGCCGTTTGTGTATCTTGCGGGGCTCGATAACGGATTTACGCCCGGCACGTTAATTCTCGACGCACCCTTCGTTCTTGATCAAGGCCCGGGGAAACGGAAATGGAAACCTGCCAACTATTCTAAGAAATTCTACGGTGCCAGCCCGATGCGGATCGGCATTGAAAAATCCCGTAATTTGATGACCGTGCGATTGGCGCGCGCGATCGGCATGGAGACCATCTCCGAATACGCCGGTCGGTTCGACATCATGAAGAACATGCCCTGGCAGTTGTCGATGTCGCTGGGCGCGGGTGAAACCACACTGCTTCGACTGACAGCTGCGTATGCGATGCTAGTGAATGGCGGAAAGCGGGTGACTCCAACCTTTATCGATCGAATTCAAGACCGCGACGGAAAAACCGTGTTTCGCCATGATTTGCGACCCTGTGAAGGTTGTGTGGTTGATGAGTGGCGCAACGATCCGGTGCCGCTTTTGCCCGATGTGCGTGAAGCCGTTACCAGTCCCGCTAGCGCGTATCAGATCGTGTCGATGTTGAAAGGCGTCGTGCAACGCGGCACGGGGCGACGCATTCGTGCGGTTGGTAAGCCGCTGGCGGGGAAAACAGGGACGACGAACCGGGAAATGGACACGTGGTTTATTGGCTTTTCTCCAGATCTTGCTGTTGGCGTGTTCGCAGGCTTCGATAGGCCCAAGCCGTTGGGACGTCGGGAAACTGGATCTTCGGTCGCGGCACCGATTTTTCGGGATTTCATGACGCTGGCGTTAAAGGGCAAGCCCAGCATACCCTTTCGAATTCCTCCAAACGTTCGGCTGGTGCGGGTCGAGGCCGCCACGGGTCGGGCTGCTAGACCCGGTGATAAACAGGTCGTCCTGGAAGCTTATAAAATTGGCGCGGAGGATGGTGAGGCGGTGCTGATCGACGGGTCGGACGAGCCTGACGAGGGCGGTTTGGCGGCCCCTGACACCAAACTGGGTGGCAAATATTGAGCGACCCATCAGTTCATTTGACAAATACGTCAGACAAGACTTGCTTTGCCGGTATGAATTTTGAATATATCGCGTTCAGAAATGCCCCGAGAGTCATCAACCCGAGAGTTATGAAGACGTACGGAGACCATGATGCGCGCGGAAATCCTATCAGTCGTTGAAGAAATCAAGCAGTCCTTGGAACTGCTGAGGAGGTCTCTTTGACATTGATTCCGCCCGGCTTCGCCTCGATGAACTAAACGCGGCGGCTGAAAACCCCGATCTCTGGAACGACCCTGCCACCGCGCAAAAAGTCATGCGCGAACGTACGCAATTGGACGACGCGGTAAAAGGTATCGACGCCATGGACTCGGGCATGGCCGAAAATATCGAACTTCTGGAGTTAGCCGAAGCCGAAGACGATGCAGATATGGTGGCGGAGACGGAATCCGCGCTCACCGCACTTCGTGACGACGGCGCCAAGCGACAGTTGGGAAGTCTGTTGTCAGGGGAAGCGGATTCCAACGATGCGTATTTGGAAGTGCATGCAGGTGCCGGCGGGACCGAGTCTCAGGACTGGACCGAAATGTTGTTGCGCATGTACACGCGCTGGGCTGACCAGCGCGGCCATAAAGTTGAACTGCTGGAAGAAAGCCCTGGCGAAGAGGCGGGTATAAAATCGGCGACGATTCGAATTTTGGGGGCGAACGCTTATGGGTGGTTAAAGACGGAAACTGGCGTGCATCGACTGGTTCGAATTTCACCCTTCGATTCACAGTCGCGCCGTCACACCAGTTTCGCGTCTATCGATATTTACCCGGTCATTGACGACACCATACAAATTGAGGTCGAGGATAAGGACATCCGAATCGACACTTATCGCGCCTCTGGCGCGGGTGGGCAGCACGTAAATCGCACCGATAGCGCTGTACGTATCACGCATGAACCGACCGGCATTGTCGTGCAATGTCAAAACGATCGCTCGCAACATAAAAACCGAGCGGCGGCAATGAAGATGTTGCAGGCGCGGCTGTATGAGCGAGAACTAAAACGCCGGGAGGACGCCACCCGCGCCGAACACGAAGCCAAATCGGATATTGGGTGGGGTCATCAGATCAGGTCGTACGTGTTGCACCCCTATCAGATGGTCAAAGACTTGCGTACCAACGTTGAAACCGGCAACGCGCAAGGCGTGCTCGACGGTAATTTAGATGATTTCCTGGAAGCCGCCCTGGCGGCGAAAGCCGATAAGACGCGAGCCAACGGAACTTAGCGGTTAGGTCAGATCAGGGTTAATGTGATGCAGTTTATGCAACGAATTAATCCTGTGAATCATCTCGTCAATATAACAAACAGCAAAGAAAGAAGATCGGGAGGCTCGCCAACGGCGATTCCCTCCAGCTATGATTTTCTCTAACGGCCCAATGGTTCGTACCAATCGGCGGGAAAATTGGCGGCCTCACGCGCATCTGTATTAAAGGGGGGTTTCAGCGGGCTCTTAAAATAACGTTTTACCATTTCCTGATACGCTGCCTTCGGTGCCAAACTCCGCTGTTCCGCAACCCATAAAAACCACCGCATCCCCGTTGCTACATGGCCGATTTCATCGTGGTATATAATTGCCAGGACGGCGGCGCTGTCGGTGTCGTCCACACTTTCAAGTTTGGCGATCATGCCCGGCGTCACATCCAACCCGCGTGCCTCCAGTAACAGCGGGGCGATGGCTAGCCGGGCTATCAAATCACCACAGGTTTGGTCCGCAGCATCCCACAAGCCGTCATGAACGGGAAAATCGCCATACCTGGTGCCGAATCCCGCCAATCGTTCCGATAGAAGTTGGAAATGTTTGGCCTCTTCCCCGGCGACTCCGATCCAATCATCGTAAAACGCGACGGGTAGGTCATCATCGGTGAACCGCGCGATGATGTCCCACGCCAAATCGATGGCGTTCAGTTCGATATGTGCAATGGCGTGCAGCAGCGCGATACGCCCGGCCGTCCCTTTGTTGATACGACGGCGCGGCATGTCGCGCGGTGCTCTGAGCGCCGGCTGCGCGGCGCGCGGTGGTCGCAACGGTGGCTGAGAGCGGCCCGTGTCTTGAATGTCGCCCGCTCGCCAGGCGGCGACGACCTCATGGGTCAACCGCGCCTTATCCGCCGCCTGCGGTGTGTTGAGAATATTGCAGGCGGCGCGGGCGAGTGTGATGCCGTCGAAATTAGGAATCGGCGACCATCTTTTGTTTCTGGACGCCCATGCCGTCGACGCCTAACCGCACGGTGTCGCCAGGTTTCAAGAAGACTCGGGGTTTTTGCCCCATGCCTACGCCCGGGGGCGTTCCCGTCGCCACGACATCTCCCGGTTGTAACGACATGAACTTGCTTAGATAGCTGATTAGATATTGTACGCCATAGACCATCGTATTGGTGTTGCCATTCTGGTAGCGATGACCGTTGACTTCGGTCCATAACCCTAACGCCTGCGGGTCGGCCACTTCGTCCGCTGTCACTAGCCAAGGGCCAAGCGGACCGAAGGTGTCGCAGCTTTTACCTTTGGTCCATTGGCCTTCCATTCGGATTTGAAAATTTCGTTCGGACACGTCGTTGACGACGCAATAACCGGCCACATGGGACATCGCATCGGCTTCGTTGATATATTTGCCGCCCTTGCCGATAACGAAGCCAAGTTCGACCTCCCAGTCGGTTTGCTCGGAATCACGAGGGATGATCACGTCATCATTAGGGCCCTGGATGGCGCTGTTGGCTTTCATGAACAAGATTGGTTCCGAGGGCACTTCACCGCCGGTTTCGGCGGCGTGATCGGAATAGTTCAATCCAATGCACATGAATTTTCCAACATTTCCGACACACGCGCCGATGCGAGGCGACCCATCGACCTTGGGCAGGGAGGCGGGGTCGATCGCTTTCAATTTTTCAATTGAATCCGGTAATAAGGCGTCGCCGCTAATGTCGGCGATAGCTCCGGAAAGATCTCGAATGGCACCATCGGCGTCCAATACACCAGGCTTTTCGGCACCTGCCGGTCCATAACGTAAAAGTTTCATTGTGTTTCTAACTCCCTGTTTTCGCGCTGTGCGCGTGTCAAACCCCGATCCAAGTAGGTGTATTGCAAGCGCCGTGAAGATTCAATCGGGACACTAGCGAAGCATTGCTGCGATTCGATCCATCGCCGTGCGCAGTAATTTCGGTTCCTGGGCGAAGCAGAGGCGTATCCAGCCCTCACTATCGTCGCCAAACGAGATTCCCGGCGCCACGCCGACACGCGCTTCGCGCACCAAACGTTTCGCCAACGCCATGGAGTCGGTTTCGCCTTCGATGGCGAAAAAGGCGTAGAAGGCGGCCTCCGGCGGCGAAATTTGAATTCGGTTCACGCGGCCCAGAATATCACACACGATGTCACGACCGGCTTCGCAATAATCGCGGAATTCATCAACGAAGGGCTCGCATTGTTCGATGGCGGCAAGACCGCCGGCTTGAACAAAGGCGGGCGAGTTGCTGTTGGTCAGCTGTACGATGGAGCCCAAAGTTTTGAAAACGGACGGCGGCGCGGTCAACCAACCAAGGCGCCAGCCGGTCATGGCCCAGCTTTTGGAAAAGCTATTAACTGCAAAGACAGCGTCCTCGGGATCGCAAATATCCAGAAACGATGGCGATGTCGGTCGGTCATAAACGATCCGCTTGTAGACTTCGTCAGCGATCACCCAAATGCCACGGTCGCGCGCGAAATCCAGAATTGCCTGCTGTTCCACCGTCGAACACATCCATCCTGTCGGATTGTTGGGGGAGTTTATGAACAGCGCCTTGGTGCGGCCATCGCAGGCGTCAAACAATTGATCCAGATCTAGTCGCCAACGCCCATTGTTGCCATAGGCTAAAGCGACACGGCGCGGCTCCGCGCCCATGATCGTGACCGCGCCATCGGCATTCGGCCATACCGGCGTGACCAAAACTACGTTGTCCCCGGCGTCGCAAATAGTTTGTAACGCGACATGTAATGCGGTCATGCCGGACGCGGTGACGGTGATGCGGTCTGGAAGAATGTCCCGCCCATGCAAAACACTGTCATAGACCGCGATGGCGTTGCGCAATTCATCGACGCCACTTTCCGCCTGATAGAAGGTATCGCCCCTGTTGAGAGAGTCAATCAATGCACGGCGCGGAATATCCGGTGTCGGTAAGTCGGATTCGCCATACCATAGCGGGATAATATCGTCGAATTGCGCACCGTAGGTCGAGATGTCGGTAATGCCTTGAGGGCGCAACGTTGCGATGGAATTCCGAATTGGTGCAGGGCGAATGTGGGCCTTCATGATAAGGCTTTCGCGGCGTCGAGCACCTTTTCCACATGGTTTTTGACACGAACCTTGCGCCAAACGTCCTGTATTACGCCTAACTTGTCGATGAGGAACGTGCTGCGCTCGATCCCCATGTATTTCCGGCCATACAGATTTTTTTCAACCCAAACGCCGAAGGCGTCACAAATTTCACCAGATTGGTCGGAAACCAACGTGAAATTCAGGTCGTGCTTGGCTATGAAATTATCATGCTTTTTTACGGTGTCTTTCGAAACGCCGATAACCCGCGCTCCGGCTTCGGCAAAGTCCTTTTTTAGATCTCGAAAGGCGATAGCTTCGGTGGTGCAGCCCGGTGTGTTGTCCTTGGGATAGAAATAAACGATGACGGCACCGCCTTTCATCGCCGATAGCGTCGCGGTTCCCGCACTGTCGGTGGGGGCGGTGAAATCAGGTGCGGCGTCGCCTTGGGTTAAATTCATGGGGTTCCTTCGATTCTGTAGCGATCATGGTGTTGAAGAGGGTTCTAACGCGATTGGCGGCAAAGTCCATTTCCGCTTCCAAGGCTGTCATGTTTTGTCTGCCGCCGGCGCGAACCAAGAGGTTGCGTTGGCCGATTGGCATCATTGACTCCGTTGCGGAATTTTCCGATGTCAGCCGCAATACGCACTGCAGATTTTGCCAGAGACGCAAGGTTTCTATAAGAATTCGCGCGTCGCCAGAATCAAGAAAACCGGCGTCGCGTAGAATTTCGAGCGCTTCGAACGTGTTGGTTGAAAGGACTGCCACGTTACTGGCGGCGTGTCTCAGCATCAAATATTGAGCGATGAATTCAATGTCGACGAGTCCGCCCGGACGGTGCTTGATGTCCCACGGTGAATGGCCTGGATGTTCCTGAGCTATGCGGCGGCGCATTGTTGCGACGTCGGCCCGTAATATTTCCGGATCGCGCTGCACAGTCAGGGTTCGCATTAAAATGGCGGAAACATGTTGCTCTAATTCAGGCGGGGAAGCCACGATACGCGCACGCGTTAACGCCATATTTTCCCACGTCCAAGCGCTTTCCGCGTGATAGCGATTGAACCCTTCCAAGCGCGATGCAATTGGTCCTTTGTTGCCCGAAGGCCGCAACCTCATGTCGATTTCGTATAGCGCGCCTTCCGCCGTCTGGACCGATAACGCGCTAATCAGTCGCTGGGACAGTCGGGTGAAGTACAAACTGGGCGCCAGTGAGCGGTCCCCATCGGACCCCGTGGCGTCGGGATAATGATCGTAGATGAAAACGAGATCCAGGTCGGAACGTGGTGCCATTTCCCGCCCTCCCAGTTTTCCAAACGCCACAATCGCCATGGCACCACCGGGAACCATTCCGTGTTGTTCCTCGAATTCGTCCTGTATTTTTCGCCACAACTCGGTGATAGCAGTGTCGGCGATGGCCGACAGGACGCTCCCGACGCCGGCGCCGTCGATCTGTCCGCGAAGAAGTTGGACGCCATTTTGAAACCGGTTGTCATTGGTCCAATGCCGGACGGCGTCCAGGACGTCTTGCAAATCGGACGTCTCCTTTAGCGATCGGGACAATGGGTCTAAGAACGGATCGGATTCATCGGTCGGTTCGAAAAAATCCGGCGTTAAAACAGCCTCTAGGCAGGAGGGATTGCGCCGCAGCCAGTCGGACATATGCGGCGCATTGCCCATGATTTCCACCACTAAATCCAACAAAGCCGGATTGGCGGTGAAGAGCGCAAACAATTGAACACCTGTTGGCAATCCCTGCAAAAATGTATCGAAATGAATTAAGGCTGCGTTGGGGTCGGCGGTGTCGGCAAAGGCCTTCAGTAATCGCGGCGTCAATTCCGTTAACCGTTGACGCGACCGTTCACTCCGAGTTGAATTGTATCGACCATGATGCCAGGCGCGAATGATCGAGGAGACGGTGCGGCCATCGACAAATCCCATATCCTCTATGTTTTTCATCGTATCGGGGTGATCGTCGGCGCCGGTAAAAACCAGCGCAACGCCGGCACCTAAATCTTCGGATTCCTCAAATAACGCAGCGTAGTGCCGCTCCACCAATTCCAGGTAATGCAAAAATTCATGCCGAAACGCAGATTCGGAATCGTGGCCTAGAAATATTGCGAGGCTTTGGATCCCATCATCGGTCTCGGGAATGTCGTGGGTCTGTGCGTCGTTGGTCATCTGTATCCGGTGTTCCACGCCGCGTAGATAGTGGTAGGCCTCGATCAGATCGTTCGCCGTTTCATCGACGATGTGTCCGTGTTTGGCTAATGTCAGCAATGTTTCGCAAGTTCGACGTCCGCGCAGATCCGGGTTGCGTCCGCCCCAAATGAGTTGCTGGGTTTGTACGAAAAATTCAACCTCGCGAATGCCCCCCCGCCCGAGCTTGACATTGTGTCCATTCACCGCCAATACACCGCCGCCACGGTGCGCGGTGATCTGCCGTTTGATGGAGTGAATGTCGTCGATTGCGGCGAAGTCGAGATTGCGACGCCAGATATAGGGTCGAAGGTTGCGTAGAAATTCCAGTCCAAGCGCGATGTCGCCGGCGACCGGGCGCGCTTTGATCATTGCCGCGCGTTCCCAGTTCTGACCCATGCTTTCGTAATAATCCTCGGCGGCTTGCACGGAAACCGCCAAGGGTGTGGCCGCTGGGTCCGGTCGCAGCCGTAAATCCGTGCGGAAGACATAACCGTCCGCCGTTCGTTCGTCGATCATTCGCATCAAGGATCGCGTCAGGCGGACCAAGTCGCGGCGCAAACGATCCGGGTTGGGGCAATCTATTTTTTCCGGATCGTAGAGGACGATCAAATCAATGTCGCTGGAGTAGTTCAACTCCCGTGCGCCAAGTTTCCCCATGCCTAAAACCACGTAACCGCATTTTTGTTGCGGGTCTTGGTCGTCGGCTAGTTTGATGACACCCTGCGCATCGGCTTCGCGCAACAAGCTGGAAAGTGCAATTTGTAATGCGCTTTCGGCGAAATCCGACAAGGCACCGGTCACTTGGTCGAGGTTCCAGGTTTTTGTGATATCCGCCAGCGCAATGAGCAACGCCGCTTTCCGCTTCGCGATGCGCAACGTTGTCATGATCGTCGCTATGGTGGAGGTTTCAGCCGTGCTCTCTTCCATTTCGGCGAGCAGGCGTGGGAACATGACATCCGGTCCTTCAAGCAGACAATGGTGGAAGAAGGGTAATTCCAACACCAAACATTGCCCTAGAAACGGGCTGTTCCCGAAAATGGCGTCGAGCAAATTTCGGCCAAATTCATCGTCACACAAAATGTTCACGAACGCAGATAATTCGTTCTCATCGGTGGCAGCGTCACGGAGTCGTTCAATGCCGATGCGGGCGCGCGCCGCGTCGGAAGGACCTGGAAGGTCGGGTCGGCCGAAAGTTACAAAGCGCTTCATAATGCCGCTAACATGTTACGTGGATAAACAAATCGAATCATGCGATGAATGCAGGCATAAAAGGTGCGTGATCTGGTTCACGTGGTCAAGGATCGATAGGGGACGGCCGGTAAGGTGATCCGACGTACATCTGTTTTCATTCTGGAAATATTCGCGGGCCTTGTCGCTGGTGGCGTCATCGTGGCGCTTGTCGGCGTTTGGTTGTTATCAAGCGGGCCGGTCAGCTTGACGTTTCTGACGCCTTATATTGAACGGGCACTGTCGCCTGAGGATGGAACACTAACAGTCGAAATTGAAGACACGCGGTTGATTTGGGCCGGTTGGATCCGCGCTGTCGATATCCGGGTGGACAATGTCCGCTTGTTGAATTTTGAACGAGAAGAACTCGCCGTTTTGCCGCAAGTGGCCATTGGATTGTCCATAAAGGCGATGATGCGGGGTATCGTTGCGCCAGTAAGCTTGGAGATCATCTCGCCAAAGGTAGCGGGTGTGCGGACTAAGGACAGCCATTTAAATTTTGGTTTTTCGAGCAATGATTCGACTCAACGGTCACTGGAAACCGAAATGTTGTCGCGTTTGGTTACAGACCTTTTGGGGGCTCCGGATCCGTCACGACCATTTGGGTATTTAAAAAAGGTCAGCATTCGCAATGCAGATCTCTCGTTTGAGGATCGAAAATTAGGCAATTTTTGGAGCGCCCAAAGTTCGGATATGGAGTTTCGACGGGACCGGACAGGAATCAAGGTCTTGGGTGCCCTTGACCTTGTTCTGGACGGGAAAAAAAGCCGCGTTGATGGCTCGATTGTGTTCAATTCGTCGAGCGAAAATTTGGATATTGAATTACGGTTTGACGGGTTTGAGCCCGGCCTGGTCACGCGCCATTCAGGCATTGAGCTAGTCCGCAAACTCTCGGCCTTTAATTTATCGCTTTCCGGTGAACTTGGCGTGCGGATGAACATCGATGGGTTGGTTAAATCCGTTCGGTTGGATTTGTCGTCGCGCCTTGGGGAGGCGAGTGGTCGCCTGACGTTTCATCCGGACGGCTATAATTACACGGCTAAATTCGATATTGGCGGCGTGCCGGTCGCTCGCTTGGCCGAGGTCATGCCCGAGTATAATGGTTTGGCGGCCTTCCAGGCGAGTGCTTCCGGCGCGGTGACGTTGGAGGGTGCCATTGACGGTCGAATTGGCGTGGTTGATTTCGATCTTCAGATTAGCGACGGAGTGTTGGAGGCACCGAACGCCTTGGCGGCGCCTATTAAATTCAAGAGTGGCCGTTTGAGCGGTCGCATCGAAGAGGATTTGTCGCAATTTCAAATTCGCGAGGCGTCTCTAGCGTTGGAGCAAGGTGCGGTGTCGGTCCATATTTCGGGTTGGCGAGTCGGCGCGGGCTTCGATATTAGCCTTGATGGTGTCGCGACTGATTTGACCCTTCAAACTTTCCGCGCCTCATGGCCACCCTCCCTTTTGTCGAGCGCCCGGGATTGGCTCATGGAGAATGTAACCACGGCCAACATTGAAGACGCTCGGTTTGGAATGGTCGCCCATATTAAAAATGGTGATCTTGATCAAGCCGAGGTTGGGTCGGTGAACGGGTCGGCGCGTGTATCGGGCGGGACCGTTGCATATTTAAAACCGTTGCCGCCGCTGACCGGGGTCGCCATGGACATGACCTTCACCAAAAACCGTTTTGATATCGCCGCGCGACGGGGCCGATCGGGCGATCTTATCATGCGTAACGGGACGGTGCGAATCAACGGCTTGAGCGAATATGATCAGGACATTGCAATTGACATGGTTATTGAAGGGCCGGTTAACGCCGCCGTTGCAATCCTGGGACAGGAACCGTTGAATCTATTTCAAGAACTTGAACTGGTGCGAGCGGATATCCGCGGCGACATGGCTGTACAGCTGAAGCTCCAATTTCCTTTGACCTTTGCGTTACGTTCCACCGATGTGGGTCTAGCGGCGGCCGCCAATTTGCGTGATGTTGCGATGGATACGAACATTAACAATTTGAGTCTGAGCGGAGCCGAATTGACCTTGCAGCTTACCGGGCAGGAAATGGATATCATGGGGACGGGCGCGTTGAATGGCGTTCCGGCAAAAATTAGATGGCGCGAAGAATTTTCGAGACCGGGCGGCGTGCGGAGCCATGTGGAGGTTTCGGGTCGATTAGGAAATGAAGATCGTAAGGCGTTGGGGATTCCTGAATTATCCTATGTCTCTGGCGAGATGTCTGTCAATGTTGGCTACACAAACTTCGTCGATGGTCACGGTGAAGTTATCGTCAAAGGGGATTTGACGGCAACCGATGTGAACGTTCCGGATATTGGCTGGCGCAAGCAGAGTGGCGCACCGGGCAATTTGAATTTTTTCATGAAAATACAGAAGGACGGCACCGTCGTTTTTGAAGATTTTCGGTTCACGACTCCGGAAATGCAATTGGATGCACGCATTACGCCAAACGTTGGGTTTTCCGGCGTGCGTCGTGTTGAGTTGCGAAATTTTCAATACGCAGGCAATCAAGTGCAGGGGACAGTTCAAAAGCTTGATGGTGGGGGATATGATTTGCGGTTATTCGGTCGCCAAATTGATGTGTCTTCTTTTTTGAAGGGAGTCGAGGATATTGGCGATTTGTCGAAAGAGGCGCAGCTGCCGCCGCTCTTCATAGAGGCTAAATTCGACAACGTCTTGATCGGGGAGGGGCGGCGGTTGGATAACGTGACGGCGGCGTTGCGCCGGACTGGACGGCATTGGACCCAGATTGGGGTGCGGGGTGGGTTTGGAAAAACTGGTCGGGTTCAAATCAATTATGGCCCTGTACGGAAAGGTCATGCGTTACGAATTTCAAGTAACGACGCTGGTCAGGCGCTCTCGGCGTTAGGCTGGTCGAAGCGCATCAAAGGTGGCAGCATGATTGTCGTTGGTCGCCAAACGGCGCCTGGAACGCCCATGACCGGACGTTTTCAGTTTGGCCGTTTCAAGGCAACGGAAGCCCCCGCACTGGCGCGTATTCTTCAAGTCTTATCCCTGACAGGTATCTTCAGCGCCTTGAACCAACAAGGGCTGGATTTCGAAACGTTTGAAGGGGAGTATAACTATTTTGGCGGCGTGCTCAGTTTTCCTCGCGCGCGCGCCTTTGGCTCTGATTTGGGCATTACGACGAAAGGGAATATTTTCCTGCACAACGACACCGTGGAGCTGAGCGGAACCGTGGTGCCTTCATATACGGTCAATCGGGTGCTTGGAAAAATTCCTATTTTGGGAGGGCTGTTGACAGGGGGAAAAGATGAAGGGTTATTCGCAGCAAATTATAAAATGAATGGGCCGCTCGAAGATCCAAAGGTTAACGTTAATCCATTATCCATCCTGGCACCGGGAATTTTGCGCCGCCTGTTCAGCGGCGATGTCGAGCCATTGAATGAACCCGAATTCGAAAACGCCTCGGAATAACCTTTTGCTCAAACAGGCCGAACGATGGCGTGCTTCTTTTTACCCGCCGATATTTTAATGATTCCTTCGGCGTTGATGTAGGATGAGTTGATGATGGCCTTGTCATTCGCGATCTTAGCGTCATTCACACGACCGCCGCCGCCTTTGATCAACCGTCGCGCTTCACCATTACTCGCGGCCAGATTCGCGCGGCGCAATAATTCGTAGGCCAGCACCCCGTCGTTCAGTTCTGCTTGGGGAACATCGATACTCGGCAGATCGTTGCCGATGCCGCCATCATCAAATGTTTTGCTAGCCGTGTCTGAAGCGGCTCTGGTGGCGTCGGCACCATGACATAATTTGGTGGCTTCATTTGCAAGAATTTTTTTAGCTTCGTTAATTTCTGCGCCGTCGAGTTTTTCCAGGTGTGCAATTTCATCCAATGGCAATTCTGTAAACAGTTTCAGGAAGCGCCCGACATCATCATCATGGGTGTTGCGCCAATATTGCCAGTAGTCATATGCGGACAGCCGGTCGGCGTTGAGCCAAACGGCGCCGTCTGCAGTTTTCCCCATTTTCGCGCCGGTGGCGGTTGTTAATAGCGGCGTGGTCAGGCCGAACAGGGTCGTTTGATCGAGTCGACGGGCCAAGTCAATGCCGCTGACAATGTTGCCCCATTGGTCCGACCCGCCCATTTGCAAGCGACAGCCATTGCGGCGCGACAGTTCCAGAAAATCGTAAGACTGCAACACCATGTAATTAAATTCCAGAAACGATAGTGGTTGTTCCCGATCGAGACGAAGTTTGACCGAATCAAAGGACAACATTCGGTTGATGGAAAAATGCCGTCCGTAATCGCGCAGGAAGGATATGTAGGCGAGACCGTCTAGCCAATCGGCGTTGTTGACCATGGCGGCGTCGCACGCGCCATCGCCGAAGCTTACATATTTGGTGAAGACGCTTTGAATGCCCCGGATGTTGGCCGTGATATCGGCGTCGCCAAGCAGTCTGCGTTGTTCGTCCTTGCCGGAAGGGTCGCCGACCTTGGTCGTGCCGCCACCCATCAGAACGACGGGCTTATGGCCAGTTTGTTGCAACAGCCGCAACAACATAATCGGTACAAGACTGCCAACATGAAGCGAATCGGCAGTGGCGTCAAAGCCGATATAGGCGGTGACGGTTTCTTCAGTAAACAAATGGTCAAGAGCACCTAAATCCGTGCATTGGTGGATAAAGCCACGTTCGGCTGCGGCTTGTAGGAATGCGGAGCGAGGTTTATCCATGTTACAATTCCGATGGTGCTTACGGGAGTTGCTTGCAGGCGCGGCGCTCGTTTAACACAATCGCGACCGCCCCTCAAACCATACAGGTTTTTTAAATGTCGGAAACCGTATATGCAGGGTCTAGCGCTGGAGGAAAAAGGGTCTTCCTCGCCATAGGGTTGATGAGCGGCACGTCGCTTGATGGTGTGGACGCCGCGCTCATCCGCACGGACGGCGTCTCGACGGTTGAGGCGCTGGGCGCGGTGACTATTCCTTATGCCGAAGATCTTCGAAAAAATTTACGCGACGCCATTCGGCGCGCTGAATGGCTGCCAAATACTGGCTCGCTTGCGGCGGCGTTGACCCGCGTTCATGCGAACGCCGTGGCCACATTGTCAGCGTCGGTGGGTGTGCCGCTCAACAGCGTTCATGTTATCGGCTTTCACGGACAGACTATCCTGCATCGACCGAAAGTAGGCCTGACCTGGCAGATTGGCGACGGTGCCATGCTCGCAGAACTTACCGGTGTTGATGTTGTTTCCGATTTTCGAAGCGCCGATGTCGAATCCGGCGGCGAGGGCGCGCCGTTGGCGCCAATCTTTCACGCGGCCATCGCCGCCAAATTGAAAAAGCCGGTGGCGATCCTGAATATTGGTGGTGTCGCTAATGTGACCTGGATTAGTGCCGACGGCGCGTCGTCTTTACTTGCATTTGACACCGGCCCTGGCAATGCAATGATCGATGACTGGATGTTGGCGCATATGGGGACGCTGATGGATAAAGATGGCGCTTTGGCGGCCCGCGGACAGGTGCATGACGATATTCTCGCCGGATTGATGGGGAACGATTATTTTGACAGGCCGCCGCCAAAATCGCTGGATCGCAATGCATTCAGTGCAAAACCCGTTGCGAATTTGTCGCCATCCGACGGCGCGGCGACCCTTACAGCGTTTACGGTGGCGGCTGTGGGGCGTGCGCTGGATCATTTTTCGACCGCGCCTGCCCGGTGGCTGGTTTGTGGTGGGGGACGGAGGAACCCGACGTTGATGTCGATGTTGGCGGTGCGCATCCAGGCACCGCTTGAGCCGATAGAAGCGATTGGATTGGACGGCGATTCCCTTGAGGCGCAAGCCTTCGGGTACCTCGCCGTGCGCCATTTGCGCGGACTGCCCATCAGTTTTCCGACCACCACCGGCGTCTCGACGGCAATGTCTGGCGGCAGCCTAGATGAAGGCTGATGGGCCTGGCGGCGTTATTTCGCCGCTTCGCCTTCGTCGGACATCGCGCGGTCAATATAACCGCCGACCTGCTTGTCCAATTTATCGATTTTCCCGTGAAAAAAGTGGTTCGCGCCGCTGATTGTTTCCAAATCGATGGTGATGCCTTTTTGCTGGCGTAACTTATCGATCAGCTTATCCACGGCGCTTGGTGGGACGACGTCGTCTTTATCGCCACGCAGAACCAGGCCCGAGGACGGGCAGGGCGCCAAAAACGAGAAGTCGAACATATTCGCGGGCGGCGCCACAGAAATGAAACTGTCGATTTCCGGTCGCCGCATCAAAAGCTGCATGCCAATCCAGGCGCCGAACGAAAATCCAGCGACCCAACATTGCGACGAATCTTCGTTGTAGGATTGCAACCAATCCAACGCCGTCGCGGCGTCTGACAATTCGCCTTCACCGCGTGAAAACGTGCCTTGGGAGCGCCCTACGCCTCGAAAATTGAACCGAAGGCACGCAAACCCCCGTTGGGCGAAGGCATGATATAGCGTGTAAACGACCTTGTTGTTCATCGTCCCGCCGTGTTGGGGATGGGGATGTAAGATGAGCGCGATGGGGGCGTTTGGTTCTTTGGCGGGCAAGTAACGAGCCTCAATGCGGCCTTCGGGTCCGTTGATGATGATCTCTGGCATTTGGTCTCCAGTAAAGTATTTGTTCGGCGCTATATGTTTTGGCGTCGTCTTCAAATCGGCGGCCTAGTTATGTCCTGTAAACCCTTGAAGGGTAAGGTGGAAGAACCCGGCAAACTTGACGGGTGATTGCGGACGCCTATATCCTTGTAAGGATGTAAATAGTCTATCCGATTTCGGACGTCAAAGCGTGAACCTTTAATATTGGCGTTGTTGTCGTCAATTACATGGAAAATTTTATCGGAAATGTGATGTTCAAGACCTTCCGTCATGAAATCCGCAGTGTCATGGTGCGTGATCCCGCAGCCCGGTCGTGGTTGGAGGTTGTTGTTTGCTATCCTGGTTTTCACGCCGCGATGTTGCATCGGGCGTCAAGTTGGTTGTGGTGGCACCATTGTTATTTGCTAGGGCGTGCGTTGTCGCAGTTGGCGCGGGCTTTTACGGGCATAGAAATTCATCCCGCCGCGAAAATAGGGCCGGGGTTTTTCGTCGATCACGGCATGGGCGTGGTTATTGGTGAAACGGCGGAATTGGGCCGCAATGTTACGCTGTATCATGACGTTACGTTGGGCGGCGTATCACCGGCTGTCGAATCCGAATCTCAACGCAACCAAAAACGGCATCCGACGCTTGAAGATGATGTGATTGTTGGATCTGGCGCACAAATATTAGGTCCAATTACTGTTGGCACCGGCGCACGTGTCGGCGCGAATGCGGTTGTGACGAAGGACGTGGCGCCAAACACTACAGTCGTTGGCATTCCCGCCCGCGCGGTTGTGCGAGAGCGTGGGGCCGAAAGCGTCGAATTCGCACCCTATGGCACGCCCATGGGCGATTTTCCGGACCCGGTGGCGAGAGCGCTTGAAGGCTTGATGGATCAGGTGACGAGTTTGAAGACTAGGATTAGCGAATTGGAAACGCAGGTTGAAAGCATAGACGCGACCTGTCGTCCTATCCCGTTTGACTCGGATGATATAGGTTCTGGAGACGCGGGCCCCAAAGTGGGGCGAAGTTAAAGCGTTAGTGTTAAGGACGCCCAAATAATAGGAGTGGTGTGAAGTGCGATTGAGCACGAAGGGAAGATACGCCGTCATGGCGATGGCCGATCTTGCAATTAATGGTAATGGCGGCCCTGTTACCTTAGCGGATATAGCGTCTCGGCAGGAAATTTCATTGTCCTATATGGAGCAATTATTCGCCAAGTTGCGGCGCGCTGAACTTGTAAAAAGCGTGCGCGGGCCCGGTGGTGGTTATCTGTTGGGGCATACTTCCAAGGAAACCCGTATTTCCGATATCATTCGGGCTGTGGATGAAACAATTCAGATTATCCGTTGTAAAGCCGGATCGCCACAAGGCTGTATGGCGAGCAAAGGGCGTTGCATCACTCATGACCTTTGGGAAGAACTGGAAAATCACATTCATTTGTTTCTCAGTTCCTTGTCGTTGGAAGATGTCATTGAGCGGCGCATCCTTGGTGCCAGCGGTGTTTCCCATCGAAATGAGCTGCCCGTCGCCGTCGCGCGATAAATCTTAATTAGGTTTCGACGCTGCGATGACGGTCTATCTTGACTACAATGCGACGGCACCAATGCACGACGCTGTCTTTGATATAATGACAACCGTTTTGCGTGAAACCGGAAACGCTTCGTCGGTTCATCAATTTGGCCGTCGGGCGCGAAACCATGTGGAATCGTCGCGCCGTGATGTCGCTGCCCTTGTGGGTGCCCGTGCACAGAACGTCGTATTTACGGGCGGCGGGACGGAAGCAAACAATTTGGCGCTTGCATGCTCGACGGGGTCGCTACTGATCGTAGCTGCGACAGAGCATGTGTCCGTATTAGAGGCTGCGGAAAATATCGAAATCGTACCGGTGGATGCGCGCGGTCTCATAGACCTTGAGGTGCTAGAAACGCGGTTGGCGTTGGGTGAGGGGCCGACGATCGTGTCGGTGATGGCGGCGAATAATGAAACGGGGGTCCTCCAACCGATCGCCGAAATCGCAAAACTTGTTCATGCCCACGGCGCCTTGTTGCATTCTGATTTCATTCAGGCGGCGGGGCGGGTCGAGCTGGACATGAACCGGGATGGCGTTGATTTCGCGAGTTTGTCCGCTCACAAAATTGGGGGACCGCAAGGCGTCGGTGCCTTAATTATGCGCGATGACGCCGCGCCAACGCCCTTGATTCGCGGCGGGGGACAGGAACGAGGCCATCGAGCGGGTACGGAAAATGTGGCCGGGATCGCGGGCTTCGGGGCGGCGGCGCGGTTGGCGGGCGCCGCAATTGGTAACATGGCGGAGGTGGAACGTCTCCGGAATGATTTGGAAAAGCGAGTGCTTGAGATTGCGCCCGGCGCTGTCGTGTTCGATCAGGGCGCGCCCCGGCTACCAAACACAAGCTGTCTCGCTATGCCGGGGGTGAAAGCAGAAATTCAAATTATGGGTTTGGATTTAGCTGGTGTGGCGGTAAGCGCAGGATCCGCCTGTTCATCGGGCAAGGTTCAGCCCAGTCATGTATTGAGTGCTATGGGGGTTGAGGCGGCGACCGCAGCTTGCGCAATACGCATTAGTCTGGGATTAGCGACGACGGCGGCGGATATTGACGAATTTCTGGATGCCTGGGGCTCATTTATTCACCGCGTTGCAAAATATGACGCCCCATCTGGGAAATGATTGATGCCTAAAATGATTTTTGTGGAAGCGGACGGGAACCGTCGCGAGATTGCGGCGGAGGCTGGACGCTCCGTCCTTGAAATTGCGCATGCGAATAATATCGACATTGAAGGCGCCTGCGAGGGCGCACTGGCGTGTTCGACATGCCATGTCGTTGTTGACCAGGACTGGTTTGAGAGGCTCCCGGCACCGAGCGAGGACGAAGAAGATATGCTCGACCTGGCGTTCGGCCTGACGCGCTGGTCTCGGCTCGGCTGTCAATTGGAATTAACCGCCGAATTGGACGGACTCGTGGTGGAATTGCCCACGGAAACCAGAAACCTTTTGTTGGAATAAATACAATTAACGCGGCGATGTGATGACAATATATAATTTGTACGAAACCCTTACGGTAGGTTGTGGTGACGATTGGGCGGCGTATATCCAGCATGAATTTGTTCGTGGCCTTGGCGACGGGACATTGCCGCGCACATCGTTTCAATATTATCTTCGGCAGGATTATTTGTTCCTGATCCATTTCGCCCGCGCACACGCCTTGGCGGCCTTCCAGGCGGATACGCTGGAAGATTTGCGACAATCAGCGGCGACGGTTTCGGCAATTCTCGACGGAGAAATGCAATTGCACGTCACGTTCTGCGCCGGATGGGGCATAACCGAAGCACAAATGGCGGCCACGCCTGAAGACCCCGCCAACATGGCCTATACACGCTATGTCCTGGAACGTGGTCTTGCGGGGGATGGGTTGGATTTAGCGGTCGCATTGGCGCCCTGCATTGTCGGCTATGCGGAAGTGGCGGCGTTTCTGAAATCTGACCCCGATACAGTCCTTGACGGGAATCCTTATCGCGAATGGATCGAGACCTATGCGGCGGATGACTATCAAGAAGTCGCGTGGGGACATGCGGCCCAATTGGATCGATTGTTGGCGGCGCGTGGTGGACCGGGGCGGCTTCGCGCACTGTCGAAAACATTTCATGATGCGACGCGGCTTGAGATCGGTTTTTGGCAAATGGGCCTGGATCGAGCCTAAGAGAGAATATTTCTACACTAAACATTGCGTCTTTACGATATTTCCCCCAAAAATTCGTTTTAGGGCTTGAAATTGTGGTGATTAGAGAACATTTACCAATCCGTACTAAATTCGTACGGATTGGAGGCGGATGTGTTTAAAATTAGTCGGATGATCGATTATGGCGTGGTTATTATGTCACAGTTGGCGCATACGCAACGGGAGGTGATGACGGCACCGGAAATTTCGGGTGCCACCGGTTTGCCAATGCCATCGGTTTCGAAAGTGCTGAAATCTCTGGGGCGTAGCGATATAGTTAACTCTCATCGCGGTGTGCATGGCGGCTACTCGTTGGCTCGGCGGCCAGACGACATCACGCTGGCGGATATTATTGAAACATTAGAAGGGCCGGTCGCCTTAACTGCGTGCGTCGATGGCTCGGATGACCAATGCAAGGTCGAAACCTTGTGCCCGATCCGAGGTGGCTGGGAAAAGGTGAACTTCGCCATCCGCAATGCGTTGGAGGAAGTGACGTTGAGCGAGCTTTCTACTTTCTCGGAATTCCCGTTGCCCAAACCGGTGGCGGACGACGCAGATAAATTAGCCCAGCAAGATACGTATAAGAATACGGGAGTTCAATAATAATGGCGGCGACGAGCGAAACCGTAGAGCAAGTGCAGACCTTAGCCGATGACGGTTACAAGCACGGCTTTGTTACGGATATCGAAATGGAAACCGCGCCGAAGGGATTGAGCGAGGATACTGTCCGCTTCATTTCGGCGAAAAAGAATGAACCCGAATGGTTGTTGGAATGGCGCCTGACGGCGTACCGCCATTGGCTCACCATGCCCGAACCGACATGGTCCAAGGTGTCCTTCCCACCGATCGACTATCAAGATTCCTATTATTTTGCGGCGCCCAAAAGCGACAAGGATAAACCAAAGAGCCTGGATGAAATTGATCCCAAGCTCTTAGAGACCTACGAAAAACTCGGCATTCCACTTTTGGAGCAGGAAATGCTGGCTGGTGTGGCGGTGGATGCCGTGTTTGACAGTGTTTCCGTAGCGACGACATACAAAAAGAAACTCGAAGAGGTCGGTGTTATTTTCGGATCGATTTCCGATGCGATTCAAACCCACCCCGAACTGATCCGAAAATATCTGGGGTCGGTGGTGCCTTATGGTGACAACAAACACGCGGCGCTGAATAGCGCGGTCTTTACCGACGGGTCCTTTGTGTACATTCCCAAGGGCGTGCGATGCCCGATGGAGTTGTCCACGTATTTCCGGATTAATGCGGAAAATACCGGCCAATTCGAACGCACGTTGATCATCGCGGACGAAGGATCTTATGTCAGCTATCTTGAAGGCTGCACGGCGCCGCAGCGCGACGAAAACCAACTGCACGCCGCCGTGGTCGAATTGGTCACGCTCGACGACGCGGAAATAAAATATTCGACGGTGCAGAACTGGTATCCTGGCGATGAAGAGGGGCGCGGTGGTATTTATAACTTCGTCACCAAGCGCGGCTTGTGCCAGGGGCGGAATTCGAAAATTGCCTGGACTCAGGTGGAAACGGGCTCGGCGATTACCTGGAAATATCCAAGCTGCATCCTGAAAGGCGACAATTCGATCGGTGAATTTTATTCCGTGGCGATCACCAACAATATGCAGCAGGCGGACACCGGTACGAAGATGATCCACATCGGCAAGAATACGCGCTCGACGATTGTGTCGAAGGGTATTTCGGCGGGGCGTGCGGATCAAAGTTATCGTGGGTTGGTTAAAATCCTGGCCGGCGCCGAAGGCGCGCGGAATCATACACAATGTGACAGTTTGTTGATCGGCGACCAATGTGGAGCGCATACGGTGCCATATATCGAATGCGCCAACCCGACCGCCAGCGTCGAACATGAAGCGACCACGGCCAAGATCAATGATGACCAGTTATTTTATTGCCAGCAACGTGGACTGAACGAAGAAGAAGCCGTTTCGTTGATCGTCAATGGTTTTTGCAAGGATGTGATGAAAACGCTGCCGATGGAATTCGCGGTCGAAGCACAGAAATTGATTGGAATTAGTCTTGAAGGCAGCGTCGGATAACGCTGCGCGAGTCTATTCAAGATTTTGGGGCAATGACTTTAGGAACGAAAGAAAACAATGCCGTTACTTGAAATACAAAATTTACACGCCACGGTGGGCGACAAGGAAATCCTGAAGGGAATTAACCTTGTAATCAAGCCTGGCCAAGTACACGCGATCATGGGGCCAAACGGCTCCGGCAAAAGCACGCTGTCCTATATCTTGGCGGGCCGCGACGGGTACGACGTTACCAAGGGCGAAGTTCTGTTTGACGGTAAAGATTTATTGTCGATGCCAGCGGATGAGCGTGCGTGCGCCGGTTTGTTTTTGGGTTTTCAGTACCCAGTGGAAATTCCTGGCGTCGCCACGATGACGTTCCTTAAAACTGCGCTGAATGCGGTGCGCGCCTATCGCGGGGACGACCCGCTGGACGCTATGCAGTTCCTCAACTATGTCCGGGAACGCGCGATGGTGTTGAATGTAACCGATGACATGTTGCGGCGCGCGCTGAATGTCGGGTTTTCTGGTGGGGAAAAGAAGCGTAACGAAATTCTGCAAATGGCGGTGCTGGAACCCAGGCTTGCGGTTTTGGATGAAACTGATTCCGGGCTTGATATAGACGCCCTTAAAATCGTTGCGGAAGGCGTCAACGCCATGCGTACGCCGGAACGCGGCATGTTGGTGATTACGCACTATCAACGTTTGTTAAATTATATAGAACCCGACCACGTGCATGTGTTGGCGCAGGGTCGCATTCTGCAATCCGGCGGCAAGGAGTTGGCGCTGGAGCTTGAAAAGAACGGTTATGGCGATATCACCGGCGCTGAAGCAGCGTGAGCTGGATAAATTATGTCTCGTAACGTAACCAAATTGCTTCCCTTCGTGGACGAAGTTCAGGTTTCACGGCCTGACGACGCGCCCTGGACATCCGCCTTGCGACAAGAGGGCTTTAATCGCTATCGTGAGTCCGGATTGCCGACGCCGCGTACGGAAGCTTGGAAATACACCAATCTTCGCCGCCTCGCGGGGATGAATTTCGCGCCCAATGAAGCCGCGCCCGAAGGTGTCGCCATCCCGGAGGATCATCTGGTGAAGATCGACGGCTTTCGCGCGGTTGTTATCAATGGCCGCTTCCAGGCGAATTTATCTGATTTGAGCGGATTACCGCGTGGCCTTCGTGTCGAAGGACTCGCCAATATGTTGCGTAAGTCCCCGGCGCTGTTGGAACCCTTGCTCGGACGGATAGCGATTCGGGACAACAGGCCGCTGACCGCGTTGAACGCTGCCCATTTGGACGATGGTTTGTGTGTGTTTGTTGAAAAGGGCGTTGTGCTTGACAAGCCAATTCATATCGTTTCTATCGGCGCTCCTTGCGGCGATGAAGCCGCGAGTTTTCATCCGCGCCTTCTTGTTTCTCTGGGAGCGGGAAGCGTTGCGACAATTGTTGAAAGTCATGTTGGCAAGGGCGCTTATTTCTCCAACGGGGTCGCTGAATTCGTTGTGGGCGCCGACGCGGTCTTGAACCACTACAAAGTTCAGGAAGAAAGCGATGAGGCGTATCATCTCGCCGATACAACGCTCCGGCTTGAGGATCGGTCCACTTATGATGGGTTTACTTTTCAGTCCGGTGGTGTGCTGGCGCGCAATGAAATTTACGCATGTCTCGACGGAGAAAATGTCGACTGCCGGGTCAACGCCGCCTATTTGGGCGCGGGTAAGCAGCACATCGACAACACGGTGTTCATCGACCACGTAAAGCCCGGCAGCCGGTCGCGGGAAGTTTGTAAGGGCGTCCTGGACGATCAGTCGCGCGCCGTGTTTCAGGGAAAAATTCTAGTCCGCAAAGATGCACAGAAAACCGATGGCTTTCAATTGAACAAGGCGCTGTTGTTGTCGCGCGGCGCGGAAATTGATTCCAAGCCGGAATTAGAAATATACGCCGACGACGTTAAGTGTAGCCATGGTGCCACGGTGGGTGAATTGGACGCCGACGCTTTATTTTATTTGCGGTCCCGTGGGATCGATACAGTGGCGGCGCGCAATTTGCTGATCTCGGCGTTTGTTGCCGAAGCGGTTGCCGAAATTCAGTCTGAAACGGTGCGTGACGCTGTGTCGGATATGGTTCAGGTGAAGCTTGAAATGCGACACGAAGGACGGGTCAATGAGCGATAGCGCGGTCAACCAAGCGGTCAACCAGGCCGGGCTCCAAGAAATCTACGACGTTGAGCGGTATCGGCGGGATTTCCCGATTCTGTCACAGACGATGAACGGCGAGCCGCTGGTCTTCCTGGACAGTGCGGCGTCGGCGCAAAAGCCACGCCAGGTGATCGACGCGGTCAGCGCGGTTTATGAAACCGAATACGCCAATGTGCATCGCGGTGCCTATGAATTATCGGCGCGCGCCACGGACGCCTATGAAGGCGCGCGGGCGAAGGTGCGCGACTTCCTAAATGCCGCGCATGATCGTGAAATTATCTTCACAAAGAACGCTACGGAATCCATCAACCTCGTCGCCAACACTTATGGGCGTCGTTTTCTGCAGCCGGGTGATGAAATTATCATCTCTGGGTTGGAGCACCATTCCAATATCGTGCCCTGGCAGATGCTGCGTGATGAAAAGGGCCTAGTGCTGAAAGCGGTTCCGGTTTCTGATGATGGCGAATTTATGCTGTCCGAATTTAAAAATTTGCTGTCGTCAAAGACCAAGCTGGTCGCTATAACGCACACCTCTAATGCGCTCGGCACGGTGACGCCGGCGGCGGAAATCGCGAAATTGGCGCATTCGGCAGGCGCAAAAGTGCTGTTTGACGGGTCGCAGGCCGTCGTCCACATGCCAGTCGACGTTCAGGCGCTGGACGCTGATTTTTACGTGTTTACTGGTCATAAGCTATACGGACCGTCCGGCGTTGGCGTGTTGTACGGTAAGGAAGAATTGCTCAACGCCATGCCGCCGTTTATGGGCGGCGGTGAAATGATCGCGGAAGTAACGTTGGAGAAAAGCACTTGGGCGGCGTTGCCCAACAAGTTTGAGGCGGGCACTCCAATGATCGCCCAAGCCATCGGGCTGGGTGTTGCGGTGGATTACGTCACCGCCATCGGCATGGATCGGATCGCAGCGCATGAACAGGATTTACTGAAATATGCGACGCAACGCCTGTCGTCGGTGGAAGGTTTGCAGGTTATCGGCACAGCGCCCGTCAAGGCGGCGGTTATTTCCTTTACGCTGGGTGATATCCATCCCCACGATATCAGCACAATTATCGATCGGGCGGGGGTCGCCTGTCGGGCGGGCCATCACTGCGCCCAACCGGTGATGGACCGATTTGGTGTTGCGGGAACGACGCGGGCGTCGTTTGGATTATACAATACGCGAAGCGAGGTGGACGCCCTGGTTGACGCTATTGAAAGCGCACGGGAGTTTTTTGGCGGATGATGGATGAGCTTAGAGAATTGTATCAGGAGGTAATCCTGGATCACGGGAAAAACCCCCGGAATTTTCGCGATGTCGAGGATGCGACCAGCCACGCTCATGGCAGTAATCCGCTCTGCGGCGATCAGCTTGTGGTTTACCTAAAATTGAATCTGGATGAGGTCATCGAGGATGTGTCATTTGTAGGTAAAGGCTGTGCAATTTCGGTAGCGTCGGCGTCGATGATGACGGAACTGGTGCGTGGTAAAACTGTCGATGAAGCGAATGACATCTTCGACCATGTACATCACATGTGCACCGGGGAAGGTGAACCAAGTACTGCGAATTTGGGGCCGGACGCGGATCGTCTGGGGGTCTTGTCCGGCGTCCGTCAATTTCCGGTGCGTGTGAAATGCGCGACCCTGGCGTGGCACACGTTAAAGGCGGCGATAGAGGGCGGCGAAGACGCAACAAGCGAAGCGTGAAGAACCATGCTAAATAAGGATGAACGAGACCATGCATCAATATGACCCTGGCTTCCAATCTTTCATGCCCGGCGCTACCGAAGGGGAAGATAGCGTTGCCAATGCGGGGGAACCGCTGGACCCGTCGGTCAAAATCGCTGAAAGCAGCGCGGTGGTTGCGGCGCTGAGTACGGTGTATGATCCAGAAATTTCCGTTAATATCTATGACTTGGGATTGATTTATAGTAGAGACATAGACGATGCGGGGGCGGTCAGCGTAAAGATGACCCTGACATCGCCCACATGCCCCGTGGCGGGCATTCTGCCGGGTCAGGTGGCCGACGCGCTCGCTGCTGTTGAGGGCGTGGGAGAGGTCACGGTCGAGCTTGTTTGGGACCCGCCCTGGGATCAATCCATGATGTCGGACGTGGCCAAGGTCGAACTGGACATGTTTTAATCGGCGTTTGGCGTGATTACCTGTTAGAGTGACAAAAGGCGACCAAGGAGTAGAAAAATGGAAAGACCCCCAGCAATGACATTGACCGATGCGGCCGCGGCGCGCGTAAAAGCGTTGATCGGGCAATCGGAAACGCCCGTGGTCGGGCTGCGAGTTGGCGTGAAGGCCCGAGGGTGTTCGGGCATGAGCTATTTCGTCGAATACGCGGAAAAGGAACTACCCTTCGAAGAGATCGTGGAAGACAAGGGCGTCCGTATTCTGATCGACCCTGCCGCGACCATGTTTCTGATTGGTTCTGAGATGGATTACCAGGAAGACAAATTGCAAACCGGTTTCGTGTTCAGCAACCCCAATGAAAAAGGCCGCTGTGGCTGTGGCGAATCGTTTCATGTCTAGGGATCACATTTAGGGATCACGTTGAAATAATGGACTCGTTGGGATTCGATAAACCTGCCGCCGAGACACGCATTGTTGTTGCCATGTCTGGCGGCGTTGATTCGTCGGTGACGGCGGCGTTACTGGCGGAAGCCGGGTACGATGTGGTCGGCGTCACGCTGCAACTCTACGATCACGGCGAAGCGCTGGCGCGTAAGGGCGCGTGTTGCGCTGGACAGGATATACAGGACGCGCGCAATGTCGCCGCCCAGCTGGATATCCCCCATTATGTATTGGATTACGAATCAGCCTTTCAGGAAAGCGTCATCGACGATTTTGCCGACGCCTATGTCCGGGGTGAAACACCCATTCCCTGTGTGCGCTGTAATCAAACCGTCAAATTTCGCGATCTTTTATCGACCGCGAAGGACCTCGGCGCGGAAGCCTTGGCCACTGGGCACTATGTGCGCCGCGCCATGGGCCACTCAGGAGCGGAATTGCACCGGGCCATCGACGATACGCGGGATCAGAGCTATTTTCTGTTCGCGACAACGGGTGCACAATTGGACTTCCTACGCTTTCCGTTAGGCGGCATGGACAAGGCTGAAACACGGCGGCACGCCGCGCGATTTGACCTGCCCGTCGCCGATAAGCCTGACAGTCAGGACATTTGTTTTGTACCGAATGGATCATATGCGCGAATCGTTGAAAAATTACGACCTGAAGCGCTAACGCCGGGTGATATTGTGGACCGGGACGGCAACATTTTGGGCCAGCATGACGGTATAATTAATTATACCGTCGGTCAACGCCGGGGGCTGGGGATTGGCGGACGGCGTGGCGATGATGATGTGTTGTACGTCCTAAGGCTCGACCCCGCGGCGCACCGCGTAGTGGTTGGACCGCACGCCGCCTTGGCGGTGGATCGCGTCCGGGTGGGTGAGGTGAATTGGCTTGGCGACGGCCCGTTAAGCGGGCGGGAATGCATGGTGAAGCTACGCTCCATCATGGCACCAGTCGCGGCCCGTCTAACCGCCAACGTTTCCGGGATCGATGCCATGGTCGAATTGGCAGTCCCCGAATTCGGGGTGTCGCCGGGTCAAGCCTGCGTATTTTACGACGGCGACCGCGTCCTTGGCGGCGGCTGGATTAAAGCCCAGCCAGATGTTCTGGTTGCATAAAAAATTTCAATTAAGTCCACGCTTTCCGATGGTTGACAGGTGCCAGTGGCGTGCGTATGACACCGGTGTCGCAACGACCCTGTGGACCATGCTCGGGGCCGCCTTGGGGCGGAGTAGCTCAGCTGGTTAGAGCAGCGGAATCATAATCCGCGTGTCGGGGGTTC
>JAPKDL010000233.1 GCA_028822585.1 Alphaproteobacteria bacterium
ACCGAGGTGCCGTCGACATAGCGCGGACGAATGCCAAGCGCTTCGCCCAATAGTGCGGGGGAGTGCTGACCGGCGGTGAAGATGCCATCGACATCTGAAACTTTTAGCCCAGCGTCCGCGACGGCGTTGTGGACGGCTTGTACATGGAGGCTCAATTGGCTGACGTTGGGCAGGGTGCCGAGCTCATCGGACTCGTCCACGCCCACGATGGCTACGGAATTAGATAACTCTTTCATTTCACAGTTCCATAAAAATTAGGTATCGGGGTCTCATTCAAAATCGTCCGGGGCGTTCGCCTTTATCCGAACGGATCCGCGCCTTAGCTGGCGGGTTGAAAGAGCGCAATGGTGACGTCGTCGTTTTGTTTTTCAAAAACAACTTCAACCGGCGCGCCGATTTTTACGACGGCGGGGTCGGCTTCGATGTTGATGAGATTCGACATGATGCGCGGCCCTTCCTCCAATTCGATCATCGCCAATACATAGGGAGGCTCGATCTTGAAGGCTGGATTTAGCGACCGATATGCGATTTCAAAAGAATACAACACGCCTTTGCCGCTGGCTTGCTCCCAGCCAATATTACGCGAATGGCAATGCGGGCACGCTATGCGCGGATAAAAGAAGGCTTTTTTGCAGTCGCCGCATTTCGGCAGCATAAGTTTTTCGTCTTTTAGGCCATCCCAGTACGGCTTGGCTTCCGGCGTCATGGGTGTTGGCAATGGTCGTTGGAGTTCCACGGTCTTCCTCTCCCTTGTGATCTAGACGGTCTAGAGTGATCTAGATGATCAGATAATATTCCGCCAGGACGGCGGTCATGCGTCGTCGGAGTGTGCCGCGAAATCTAGGGTGAATCAAGGTTTCGCGGGAGATGATTGTCTCTAGTGTGGCGATTTGGCTTTGAACTTAACTAAATGCCGTGACCACGACGAAAATAATACTGGCGAGGACGGCGGACGCTGGCACGGTTATCAACCAGGCGCCGACGATGGTCATGATATGGCGGCGTCGGACCAGTTTCCGCTTCCGCGCCTTGGCCCAACGGCTTGCCGCCTTCTTTGACGTCAATTTTGCAGCTTGGTTGTTTGAGGTCGCCGCCGCAGGGATGCCCAATCTGCGGTTAGTTAAGAATTCCCGAAGGAATCCGACGCCAAACACGGCACCAACAGCAATATGGGTCGAACTGACCGGCAATCCTAATGTCGAGGCGATGATGACGGTGATTGAGGCAGACAAGGCGACGCAGAATGCCCGGACTCGGTTCAGGCGCGTAATCTTTTCCCCAACGACCTGAATAATCTTCGGTCCATATAACAACAAACCCACCGAAATGCCGATGGCACCCACTGCCAGAACCCAGAAGGGTAAAGTTACCTTTGAGGCGACTTCGCCGGACGTAACGGCATTGACGATGGCCGCCAGCGGTCCGACCGCATTGGCGACGTCATTGGAGCCGTGCGCGAAAGACAAGAGTGCGGCGGCGCAGATGAGCGGGGTGGTGAACAGTTCGCCAACCGAGCGTCGTCTGTTTTCCAGTGTTGCGGCGGTACGGTTGATACTAGCTTTGACCGCCAGATAGGCGGCGATAAACGCCGTCGCAGAAATCATGCCGATCATAACCGCATCGGGTTTCCATATCCGCTTCAACCCTTTCATGACAAGATAGCCCGAAAACGCCGCCGCCATGATGGCGACCAGCACGGGAACCCAGCGCTTCGCCGCTCCCACCTTGTCGTCTCGGTAAAGAATCGTGAACTTGATAAAGGCGAGGAACAGGGCCGCGATAACGCCACCCAGAACCGGGGAGATGACCCAGCTTGCGGCAATTTTAAGCATCACAGCCCAATTGACTGCAGATAGGCCTGCGGCGCTGACGCCAGCGCCCAGGACGCCGCCAACAATGGAGTGTGTGGTGGAGACGGGGGCGCCAACGACGGTCGCCAGGTTCACCCAGATGGCGGCTGATAGAAGGGCGGACATCATCGCCCAAATAAAGATGGATTTATCTGCGAAAGCGTCGGGCGCGACGATGCTTTTTGAAATTGTGCTGACCACTTCGCCGCCCGCGATCATGGCTCCGCCGGCTTCAAATATGGCGGCGATTATGAGTGCCCCGACCATGGTGAGTGCTTTGGAGCCAACTGCGGGGCCCATGTTATTCGCAACATCATTGGCGCCGATATTCATTGCCATGTAGGCACCAACGATGGCGGCTGTAACGATGATTGAATTATTACCGCCAGCGCCCGTCAGAAAATGAGCCAAGGCCCAAACAATCAACAGAAAAAGAAGGCCGTAGCCCAAATTTATATGTCTTTGCCGGGACCCTTGGGCGGCTTGTTCAAGCTGGCCAATACGACGAAGGTCGCGGTCAACGGTGGTTTTTTTATTAGGGGTGGATGGATCGTTATTTCGTAGTGGAGGGAGCGTCATTTGAAAACCTCATGCCTCACGTTTCGAGAACGAACGCGCCCCAATTATAAGCTTGAGGCAGTAGCGTCAATAGCCAATATGACGCAGCCGCC
>JAPKDL010000090.1 GCA_028822585.1 Alphaproteobacteria bacterium
AACGCCACTTTCTTTAGAAGGAAATCCCTGAAAACTCCAATTTTCTTGGAGTGTCTGAGTTCTTCGGGGTACACAAAGAATGTGGGGTTTGTAGGTCCGGACAAATCCGGCAGGACCTTCACCAGATTGACGTCTAGCGGAACAATATAATCCGGTAAACTTGCAAGACCCAGCCCACTTCGGACGGCGCGATAAATGCCGTACAGATTGTTGACCCGTAAAATAGGTTTTCGGCGTCGTTCGGGTTTCCCGGCGTCCAATAGCCAATTTACCGAGGGTGTAGGCGGCGGCAAGTCGCTGCCGTAAACGATCAAATTATGCGTATCCAGATCGCTGATTGTTTCCGGCACACCGTGCGCTTTCAGGTAATCGTCGGATCCATAGACATGGGTGCTCACCGATAGTAGTTGCCGCTGGATCAAATCCGGTTGGCGTGGCGGAGTCATGCGAATGGCGATGTCCGCCTGGCGCATACTTAAATCCAGTTCAACATCGGTTAAGATCAGACTAAATTCAACTTCCGGGTAAAGCTCGATGAATTCCTTGATTTGCGGCGTCAGCCATGTCGATCCGAAACCAACGGTTGTGGTGACCTTTAAGGGCCCGGATGGCTTTTCCCGGGTTTCGGCCAATTGCGCCTCGGTCATGGCTAGGGTGTGAAACACTTCCTTCGCCGTGCGAAATAACAATTCGCCATGTTCGGTCAGGATAAGACCGCGTGCATGCCGGTGGAACAGCTTCACGTTCACGCTTTCCTCCAGCGCGCTGATCTGGCGGCTGACAGCGGATTGACTAAGGTTCAGCGTTTCGCCCGCATGCGTAAAGCTGCCCGCTTCCGCAACGCTCCGAAATATCCGCAATTTATCCCAATCCATGGTACGTCCCAGCGGCTTGACCGCTTTAGTTTACTGACCTTGCTTCGCCTTAAAACCCAAACATATGGTCCAGACTAAAACTCGATTCCTTATTAATTAAGCCATGATAACCAAAAAGACGACAGGTTGTATCGCGAATAATAACATATCCTGATTCGCCCGCTTGGCTTCGTTCGCTGTCATCAAACATTTCGCTGTACCGCCAATGCCGCGATCCACCACACGGGATGTGCATCGTTTTTTCCACTACTTCGCCGCCATCACCATCGAACAGATGCAAATGCGTGTCCGAATCGCAGCGCCAAGGAATTGAGGCGCTGTAAATTAGATGGCACATCGCATCGTAGGGCGGAGGCGCCACGCGGAGAAATAACCGCGTGCTAATCCCTGGCGCGGGGCCGCTATAGGATTGCGGTTCGTTGTTGAATGTCAGAACTGTATTGAAAATATGTGCGCCAAAACTGGTGTCGGCACCATGACCCGTATGTCGGTCCTCATACCGGAACAACCCGTGTAGCCAACCATCGGCGTCTCCGCCATTACTGAAGTCGTACACGAACTCCAGGTGTCCGTACGCGGCGTTAAGCGTATTGGGCCCAGTCAGAAGTGCGTCTACATCCAACAAAGAACCGTGGTCGCGATCAAGGCATCCGAAAGTATGGCGCGCCACTTCAGCGCCGTTGGGGTCGTAGAGCAACGCTGTCACGGGCAATGTCGACTGACCCGTGGACATCGGCGTTGGCAAGGCAAGCGTGCGAAACCGAGATGTTGGTAAGATTGGCGCGGGCAATAAAAATCCTTTGCCCATCCAATTGCTCAAATCGGCGATTCTCGGATCTGGTTTCAAGTCAGTTCGTTCGACGTTGGGGTGGGATATCCGGCGACGTTCGGTTCCATTTTCAGTCATGGACACAACTTCATATCGGGGGCGGACAAAATGTTTGCCGGCGTGAATTTCGATTTGCGCGGGCCATCGCAAATCCGGCAACAATGACGCGACATCCAGAGCATAGCTGCCAAATGGCGGAATCGCGTTCTCCAGCAGGGTGACGCCTGCGTCTCCCATGCGGGACAGACCGATCGCACCGGCGGGAATTGGGCAGGGGTGACTGTTCTGCACCCATAAAATTACAGTTTCATTTGGGTTGGGCGCCGGCAACCCGGCGTATAAATCAGCTGGCCAGGCGTTGGCGTCATGGGTGCAGGACAAAACGGAGTCATCGTCGCCATAGGTGTCGAGGGCGTATTTCACAACATCATGCCCGGCGGCGTCCACCACATGCAGAAACAATTGCCCGGTGAAAGGTCCCAGGGAAAACCGGTCGCGGATTATTTTGCTGTCGATGACCACCGCGCCTTTTGGGGGTGTTTCCCACCATTCAGCCAAGGTTGCGCCGTCTTCGTCCAGCAGAAGGCACCAGAGGCGCGTGTCCTTGGCGCCGTAATCCGCCCAGTAGTTCGCGGTGACCAGGCGGGTGTGGTGACCGTCAACGTCGCGGAAGAAGGCGAAGTTCGTGGCGAAATTTAACGGGTCGAGATAGCGTTGTGAGCTGGTCAACATGGCGTCATTTAAACGGATCGAATCGAGGCTTTCGACCATGACGCCCGGGAGAATCAGGTCGTACAAGTGTTCGATCATACGGTCTGCATCGAAGTTTATCACCAAAACCGTTGCAACATTGGCGTCGGGCAATGCGGTGATGGGCTGGGCGGGAAGTCCCAAAATTTCTGCGCCAATCGACTCCACATTTTGAACGTAAACCCCTGCGATTTCCAACGCGGTTAAATCGTGAAGTTCCGCGAAGGCGTTCGCATTGCCCAAGGGATCGTAAATTGCAACCGGGCCTTCGGCGGCCATACGGTGAATAAGCGTCCGCACTTTTTCCGCAGCCAGAGGATGGCCAACAGCCTTAAAAAAACTAAATCCGCCATCCTTGTTGCTGAAGGTATCGATGTTTAACGCCATGAATTTCAAATGCCTTTCGCAAATTTTTAATTTCCGGACTTGACAGAATTTCGCCTTCAAACTCTGATTCGCCTAGTATTTCGATCACATAGAACAAAAGTAAAACATTCACCCTCAACGCATTGAGTGCGCCTGTTTCTACAGGATATACGAACTTTGACGAATCCGCGCAATCAGCGCATCAGCATCGTGCTATGCGTCATCACGTCACGGCTATGACCTGGTCTCAAAGCGGCGATGAAGTTCGCGCGCCGCCCGCCCAGTTTCGTCCAAGGGTTCATAGGACCACTGATCCGCTCTCCCGGTAAATGGTCGGGTGAACCCTGCATCGCAAAAATTTTGGTGAAAGGCGTTGAATTTCGCGCTGCCGCCCTCCAGGTCGATCACGTGAACCGGTTTGCCGGTACGGCAGGCCTCGGACACCATGTTGACCGAATCGGCTGTGACGACGATATGGTCGGCCAAACCCAGAAAACCAAAATACGGGTTGTCACCAACGCCGTCCCAGACGAAGACATTGTCGCCAGTAAGCCGCGCCCGCAAGATCGATTCATTCTCCGCGCCGGTGCGTCGTGATGCGGTAATCGCGAGCCCGCCACCGGTTTCGGCGGCAAAGGTATTTAGCCGCGCGGTGATATTTTCCATTAGCGCTGGCGTCAATTGATGTGATTTGCTGCCGCCGCCAATCAGCACGGCGATCAAGGGCCGAGGTAACGATGCCAACATGGGCGCAAATTGCGTTGCCGCTTCGCTCAACCGAATCGGGGTGATCCGATGAATGGCGCCGCGGGTCGCCACGACATTTTCACCAGCCAAACGGTCGTGCTCGGGCACGACCAACAAATCGAACGATGAAACCGACATGCGCGGATGTTGAATATGAACGTGAAACGCGCCAGACGCCGCTTTGACCGCGCGTGCGGGGCCAACAGATTGCCGACCGCAGGATATAATGATATCGGGCCAGGGTGGTTCCAATGTGTCACCCTGGGGGCTTGTTCCAAAGGTTCCCGACGGCCAAATGTTGGCAGGCAGCCACGCCCATGGCTTGCGAAGCGCGATAATTTTCTCTGTAAAGGGAAACCCCGCCGCTTCCGCCAGACCAACAGCCTGATTGACAATGCCGATCTTACCGTCGGTGATAACCCAAACCGTAGGTTCCACCGCATTTGGGTGTGGGGTCATGACCGCTCACGACTTGGGTGTTTGCAGAATGACGGGGGCATTGTAATATTATTACCCATTCACGGGTTTACCCAATTGAGAAACGCCGTACAGGCCATGCCGCGCATCAAACTTGATAAAATAGACCGCCAACTCCTGCGAGACCTTCAGGAAAACGGCCGTATGACCAATGTCGAACTTGCCGCGCGGGCGGGTATTTCCGCGCCGCCCTGTCTTCGGCGGGTGCGGGCGTTGGAGGCGGCGGGGTATATCAGCGGTTACCACGCTAATTTGAACCCGGAGATGCTTGGATTCGGCATCACGGTGTTCGCCCAGGTCGGATTGGCGAGCCAGGCCGAGGTTGATCTTGTCGCGTTTGAAACGCTGGTGCGTGAATGGCCGGAAGTGCGAGAGTGCCACATGTTGGCGGGCGAAGCTGATTTTTTGCTGAAGGTAGTCGCACGGGATTGGGATTCTTATAACCGGTTTTTGACGTCGGAATTGACGTCGGCGCCGAATGTCAGCCATGTCAAATCGGCGTTGGCGATTCGCCGGTCCAAACAAGTAGCTGGCGCGCCTATCGATGTTGTCGAAGACAGCTAACCGAGTCGCACCAGCATTTTGCGCCCCGGCGAAAGCCGACACAGCCTTAAACGAACTGAACCTGGACGACTTCGTAATCTTTTTGTCCACGCGGGGTGACTACTTCCACCGAATCACCGACTGATTTTCCGATTAACGCCCGCGCAATTGGCGACGTCAGCGATAAACGCCCGGCGGACACGTCGGCTTCGTGTTCGCCGACAATCTGATAGGTGGTTTCCTCGTCAGTCCCTTCATCCGCGATGGTAACAGTTGCGCCGAACTGAATTCGTTCGCCGTCGAATCGCTTGAAGTCGATGACTTCGGCACGGCTGATCTTATCTTCAAGCTCCAGTATTCGACCTTCGATGAAACTCTGCTTGTCACGCGCAGCGTGATATTCGGCATTTTCCGAAAGATCGCCATGTTCACGCGCTTCGGCGATCGCTTTGATCACGGCGTGTCGATCAATCGTTTTCAGTTGTTTTAATTCTGTTTGCAGATTGGTATAGCCACCTGCGGTCATTGGAACTTTTTGCATTGTCGTTTTTCCGTTACGGAGTTTCATTCAACTTTGAAATGACACTGACAAAGATCGTGGTGCCATTTCAAGCCACAACCCAAATCGTTTATCCTACTTCATTTTAGCACAAGTTTCAGGCTTCGATAGGCCAGAGCGTCAAAATGAAGTGTTAAAATAAGATTGAAGGGGCGCGACTTCAAGGGAACCTTGCTTCAGCGCCTTAATCGCCGTCACCGCCGCGCGGGCGCCTGCAACTGTTGTAAAATACGGAATCGACCGCATTAACGCGGTGCGCCGTAATCCGAAACTGTCTTCAATGGCTTTTTTGCCTTCGGTTGTGTTTAGCACCAGATCAACCGAGCCGTCGATCATGGCGTCGACAATGTGCGGCTGACCTTCCAGGACTTTTTTTACGATTGTGACGTCAATTCCCGCCGCCTGAAATTCGCGCGCGGTGCCGCGGGTCGCCAGGATGCGAAAATTCATGTCGACAAGTTGCCGCGCCAACGGTTCCAAGGCGGCTTTGTCGCTGTCACGCACCGAAATGAATACCGTACCTTCCAGGGGCAGATTCACGCCTGCGCCTAATTGCGCCTTGGCGAAGGCGCGGCCAAAATCGGCATCGATGCCCATCACTTCACCGGTTGATTTCATTTCCGGACCCAGCATTACGTCGACACCAGGGAACCGGTTGAACGGGAAAACGGCTTCTTTCACCGCAACATGCGTTCCGGTGGCCATGGCGTTCAAATTAAAATCCGCCAGTTTTTCGCCCGCCATCACCCGCGCAGCGATCTTGGCGATGGGCGTTCCGGTCGCCTTGGCGACAAAGGGCACCGTACGGCTAGCGCGGGGATTGACCTCGATGATGTAGATGTCCTCGTCCTTGACGGCGTATTGAATATTCATCAACCCGATCACGTTGAGGCCTTTCGCCAGCAATCCAGTCTGGCGTTTGATTTCCGCGATCACCGTCTCGGACAACGTGTAGGGCGGCAAGGAACAGGCGCTGTCGCCAGAATGGATGCCCGCTTCCTCGATATGTTCCATAACGCCCGCGACGAAGACTTCTTCACCATCGCTAATCGCATCCACGTCAACTTCGATCGCGTCTTTCAGGAAATGGTCGACAAGAACCGGACGGTTGCCTGATTCGCGAACCGCATTGTCCATATAGCGTTTCAAGCCATCTGGATCGTGGACAAGCTCCATCGCGCGACCACCTAACACATAAGACGGCCGGATCAACACAGGGTAACCCACGTCTTCCGCGATTTTAAGGGCACCCTCAACCGATTGCGCGGTGCCGTTCGGCGGTTGTTTTAATTCCAGTTGTTGGAGCAATTTCTGGAACCGTTCACGATCTTCGGCCAGGTCAATGGCGTCCGGCGAAGTGCCGAGGATGGGTATGCCCGCCGCTTCCAGGGCTTCGGCCAGTTTAAGCGGCGTTTGGCCGCCGAATTGAACGATGACCCCGTGAAAATCGCCGCGCGTCTGTTCGACGCGCACCAGCGAGATGACGTCTTCGGCGGTCAACGGTTCAAAGTACAAACGATCCGAGGTGTCATAATCGGTGGATACGGTTTCCGGATTGCAATTGACCATGATGGTCTCAAAACCCGCTTCTTCCAGAGCAAACACCGCATGGACGCAGCAATAGTCGAATTCGATCCCTTGACCAATCCGGTTTGGCCCTCCACCCAGGATAACGACTTTGCGTCGGTCTGATACGTCGGCCTCGCATTCGCCAGGGGTTTCCGCATCGCCTTCGTAGGTGGAATACATATACGGCGTCTGGGAGGGGAATTCAGCGGCGCATGTATCGATCCGTTTGTAGACCGGAGTCACATCCAATGCCGTGCGATACGCCGCCACATCCTTTTCGGTCCTGCCCGTCAATTCCGCCAGACGGGCGTCGGCGAACCCAAGTTTCTTCAACCGCAACAAGGCGTCCGTATCTTCAGGCAGGCCATTTTCCCGGACCTCGGATTCAGCAGCGACGATGGCGCTGATTTGCTCTAAAAACCACGGGTCGATTTTGCAGGCTGAATTAATCTCATCTATCGACAGACCAAATCGGAAGGCTTGGGCGACGGTGAGGATACGGTTGGGTGTAGGTTTGGACAGCGCCGCGCGAATAGCGTCCCGATCGCCGTCTCCAGCGTCTTCGATATCGATTTCGTTAAGGCCGGTGAGGTCGGTTTCCATGGAGCGCAAAGCCTTTTGCAGGCTTTCAGGGAACGTCCGCCCAATGGACATTGCTTCACCAACTGATTTCATTGATGTGGTCAGATGCGCATTAGCGCCGGGAAATTTTTCAAACGTGAAACGTGGCATTTTGGTTACGACGTAATCAATGGTCGGCTCAAAACTGGCCGGGGTCACTTTCGTGATATCATTGTCGATTTCATCCAGCGTGTATCCAACCGCCAGCTTGGCGGCGACCTTGGCGATGGGAAAGCCCGTCGCCTTTGACGCCAATGCGGAAGACCTCGACACGCGAGGGTTCATTTCAATCATCAACAACCTACCATCGTCCGGATTAACTGCGAATTGAACGTTGGACCCGCCAGTGTCGACGCCGATTTCACGCAGACACGCAATCGAGGCGTCGCGCATCAGCTGGTATTCCTTGTCGGTCAACGTCAGCGCCGGTGCCACGGTGATCGAATCACCGGTGTGAATGCCCATCGGGTCAATGTTTTCAATCGAACAGATGATGATACAATTGTCAGCGCGGTCGCGCACGACCTCCATTTCAAACTCTTTCCACCCCAGCACCGATTCTTCAACCAGAACTTCGTCCACGGGGGATGCGCGCAGGCCGCCTTCGACAAGGGTTGCAAATTCGGCGCGGTTGTACGCGATGCCGCCGCCGGTGCCGCCCATGGTGAAAGATGGTCGGATAATGGCGGGCAATCCAATATAATCCAGGGCCTCGCCGGCTTCCACCACGGTGTTCACAATTCGTGCGCGCGGGCATTCTAGCCCGATGCCTTCCATCGCCAGACGAAATTTCTGCCGGTCTTCGGCTTTGTCGATGACTTCGCTGCTGGCGGCGATCATCTCGACGCCGAATTTTTTAAGGACGCCGTTTTTTTCCAACGCCATGGCGGTGTTTAACGCGGTCTGGCCGCCCATCGTGGGCAACAGCGCGTCCGGGCGTTCCCGCTCGATGATCCGCGCCAGAGTTTCCGGCGTCACGGGCTCCACATAGGTGGCGTCGGCCAGTCCAGGATCGGTCATGATGGTCGCTGGGTTAGAATTGGCCAGGATCAACCGATAGCCTTCTTCCTTCAACGCTTTGCAGGCCTGGGTGCCGGAATAGTCAAATTCACAGGCCTGCCCAATAACGATAGGGCCCGCGCCGATGATCAGGATCGATTCTATGTCGGTTCTTTTTGGCATCAGGCGGTCTTTCCGGCGTTTGCGTCTTCCATCAGTTTGATGAAGCGGTCGAACAGGTAGGCGCTGTCCCGGGGGCCGGGGGAGGCTTCCGGGTGGTGTTGAACGCTGAACACCGGTGCGTCCTTAAGGGCGATGCCCTCCAGGGTGTTGTCGAACAGCGACACATGAGTAACTTCAACCGAATCGGGCAGTGATTCGGGCGTCACCACAAATCCATGGTTCTGGCTAGTGATTTCAACAATCCCGGTTTTCAAATCCTTGACTGGATGATTCGCGCCGCGATGTCCGTGATGCATCTTTTCGGTTTTGGCACCCAACGCCAGCGCCAACATTTGATGGCCCAGGCAAATGCCGAACATTGGTTTGCCAGACTTGAGAACGCCGCGAATCATCGGTACCGCGTATTCCCCAGTCGCCGCGGGGTCGCCCGGCCCATTCGACAGGAATACCCCGTCCGGTTCGCAATCCAGAACGTCTTTGGCGGTAGCGTTCGCAGGGACGACGGTTACCCGGCAACCCAGAGAGGCAAGGCTGCGTAGAATATTACGTTTGGCGCCAAAATCGACGGCGACGACATGAAAACGTGTGTCATCGGGTGACATTGCGCCATACCCCTGTCCCAAAGCCCACGCCGTTTCATTCCAGCTATAGCGTTGCGTGCAGGTAACTTCCTTCGCCAGATCCAGTCCAACAAGGCCGGGCCAGCCTGCGGCTTCGGCGGTTAAGGCGGCGATATCGAACTGACCATCGAGCGCATGCGCGACAACGCCATGCGGCGCGCCCGAATCTCGGATGCGCCGGGTTAACCGGCGCGTATCAACGCCCGCAACACCAATTAGGCCGCGCGCGCTCAGCCAAGCGCCGAGATGCTGGGTCGCGCGAAAGTTAGAAGGTTCGGTGATTTCAGCGCGCAAGATCAGCCCACGCGCGGCCGGGGTCACAGTTTCAATGTCTTCGTCATTGGCGCCAGTATTGCCTATATGGGGAAAGGTGAAGGAGATTATCTGACCGGCGTAAGACGGGTCGGTGAGTATTTCCTGATATCCGGTGATCGAGGTGTTGAAGCAGACTTCGCCTAGCGAATGGCCGGTTGCGCCCACGCCCATACCCCAAAACAAGGTCCCGTCGGCAAGAACCAATACCGCCGTTTTGCCCCTAGGCGCGGCGATGGTCGGCGCGACGGTGGCGTTGGAAGGTTTGTCAGTCATGCTGGTGGTCGCCTTGGTGTAACGGCGCGGTGTCGGCAGTATAGCGCACACCATCACAAATTACGCGGTTCTGTGCGCCCGACAGAGGATAATTTTCTCCCCAGCGCGCAAATTGGCCGCTTTTTAAGCAAAACGCGGCGGCGCGTCAAGTTATTTGGTTGAAAATAAATTAATAAAAACAATTGCTTATAAATTTATTGAAATTTATTCTTGCGTATCGTTTACAGTAGCGTTCCGATCAGGAACAAAAATTTCGAAGTGGGGCCATTTTGCGTCAGACGCTCAAGACGGCATTAAGCGATTCGATGCGCGCCAAGGACAAGAACGCCGTGGCGACGCTGCGGCTAATTCTGGCGGCGTTGAAGGACAGGGAAATAGCCGCCCGGTCAAAAAGCGACGCCACAGAAATTGGCGATGGTGAAATCGAATCGATGTTGCAGACAATGGTTAAGCAGCGCCGCGAAAGCATCGAAATGTATGTGAAGGGTGATCGACAGGAGCTAGCCGACAAGGAAGCCGAAGAAATCACCGTTATCGAGCGATTCCTACCCAACCAGTTATCTGATGGGGATGTTGAAAAGGCGGTTGCGGCGGTTGTGGCCGATTTGGGCGCGCAAAGTTTGAAGGATATGGGGCGCGTTATGGGCACCTTGCGCGAACGTCACGCCGGTCAGATGGATTTCGGTAAGGCCGGATCAATCGCGAAGAAAGCGCTCTCGCAATAAATTAGGCGCTTTGGCATAACCGTCTGTAGGCGCTATAATGCGGCCGTCCTCTATCAGGGCAATTTATAGCGCCCACTAATTCTATGCACCCTTGCTGATAACGCTGTGAGCTCATGTCCTTTCCTCCACGGTTCCTTGACGATATCCGGGCGCGCGCCAGCCTCGCCGATATCATTTCGAAACGAGTGAAATTGACTCGTAAGGGCCGTGAGCATGTGGGGCTGTGCCCCTTTCATAATGAAAAATCACCCTCCTTTACGGTAAACGAAGATAAAGGGTTTTATCACTGTTTTGGGTGTGGAGCGCATGGCGACGTCATATCCTTTATCATGAATGCGCAAGGGATGTCGTTTCCCGAATCGGTGGAGCGCCTGGCAGCGGAGACGGGCCTGGAAATGCCCATCGAATCGCCAGAAGAACGCGAACAAGAAAAAATACGGGCAAGCCTCTACGACGTTATGGAGCTGGCGTGTGAGTGGTTTGAGCAGCGCCTGCGCGATGAAGGCGGTCGCAACGGGTTGGACTATCTTCATAGGCGGGACCTCGATGATCAGACGATCTCACGGTTTCGCCTAGGTTATGCGCCTAGCTCCACGTCTGGCGGCGGGTTGGAAACCGCGATGCGCGCCCATGGCGTCACGCCGCAACAAATGTTCGAGGCCGGGTTGATGCGCCAGTCCGATGATGGACGGGCACCCTATCCATTTTTTCGCGATCGAGTGATGTTTCCAATTATGGATCGGCGGGGGCGGGTGATTGCCTTTGGCGGTCGCATTATGGGCGATTCGAAGACCGCAAAATATGTAAATTCCCCGGATACGCCGCTCTTCGACAAGGGTCGAACGCTATATAACGTCGCCGGCGCCCGGGAAGCCCTGCAACAACAATATGAGCAGAACCGAACCGGCGATGTGGATGGCGACTTGGTGGTCGCGGAAGGCTACATGGACGTCATTGCCCTTGTGCGCGCGGGCGTGAACGCCGCGGTTGCGCCGCTTGGAACGGCGGTGACCGAAAATCATCTCAGAGAATTGTGGCGCCTGTCGTCGGAACCGGTCCTGTGTTTCGACGGCGATGCAGCGGGGCAGCGCGCTGCAGGCCGCGCCGCAGAACGCGCGTTGCCGGTGCTGCGTCCGGGCAAGTCACTGCGCTTTGCGGTCCTGCCGGTAGGTGAAGATCCGGATAGTTTTATCGCGGCGGAAGGTGTTGGGGCCATGCGCCGCGTTATCGAATCGGCGCGACCTTTGTCAGATTTGTTATGGGACATGGAAGCCCAAGCCAAGCCTGTCGACACCCCAGAGCGGCGCGCCGATCTCCAGGCTCGATTGAACGCCAGAATTCGCGACATCGAAGACGAATCGGTTCAGGGCCATTACCGCACCATGTTCAAGGACCGGCTGTGGGCGGCGTTTCGCAGCCCCGCCCGAAAGGGTTCAAATCGTGGTACGGGACAAGATTGGCGGCGGACGGGCGGCGGAGGGCCTGGTGGGACGATTAGCGGCCTGGGAAATTCAGGTGCCCATGTGCTTGCGCGCACCGCGTCGTTGCGGCGAAACCGTAGAACGCAGCAGGCAATTTTAGCCGCGATGATCCACCAACCGGACTTGCGGGATGAAATCGATGAGGATTTGGCGGGGTTTGAATTTGATCCGGACCTTGACAATTTGCGCCAGCAACTCCAAAACCTCCTTTCCAGCAAGTGGGGTCTTGATGTTGCGTCCATTAAGGCCCATTTCGAGATAGGCGACTGTGCGGGCGTACTTGATGGCGTCTTGAGCAATCAGGTGTATCAGCACGCGCCGTTTGTGCGACCACGCGCATCGTTGGAAGATGCGCGCCAGTGGATCCGGGAAATATCCGACCGCGTGGTGCTCGAACGGCAGAAAGAAGAGTTGCGGGACTTGGGTCGGTCGACAACCGACGAAGCCAAAGTGTTCGCAGCGGGACGCGAAGTGGTGGAAAACGATCGCCGCCTAGCCGATTTCGACGAAATGTAGGTCGTCGTTCGGTCAAGGTCCGGTTATGCATCGGCGCTTGTGGGTGCCAAATGAATATTCAGAGCGGGGACACAACTGTATGGCTACTAAAGCAGCAACGGCGGAAGTTGGAACCCAGGAACAAGATAGCGCGCCCGATGGGCCGTTGATGGACGGCACCGCGCAGGACATTAAAAAACTGCTCGCTAAGGGCAAAGAACGCGGCTACCTGACGATTGATGAGCTGAACGGCATCTTGCCCCAGGATCAGGTATCCTCGGAACAAATCGAAGACACGATGACGATGCTCTCGGAAATGGGCATCAATGTCATTGATGGTGAAGAGGCGGACGAAGCGCCCGCCAAAGCCACCGAAACAGCCGAAGAAGACGCAAAGCCCGCAGGTAATCTGAACGATGATGAAATCGGACGGACCGATGATCCGGTTCGGATGTATCTGCGTGAAATGGGCAGTGTCGAATTGCTGTCCCGTGAAGGCGAAATCGCGATCGCCAAGCGGATCGAGGCGGGCCGGGAAAAAATGATCGGGTCCCTGTGTGAAAGCCCGCTGACGATGCAAGCGATCACCATGTGGCATGATCAGCTTGTCGATGAAAAAATGCTGTTGCGCGACATTATCGATTTAGACGCGACCTATGGCGGAGGACCTGATGCGGCAAAGGCCGCTGCGACCCCAGG
>JAPKDL010000091.1 GCA_028822585.1 Alphaproteobacteria bacterium
CGAATGATCGTATCCCGTCGTCTTCATGTCGATAAAGGGTGTCCATCCGCATTTTCTGACGATCCAGTCATCGGTGATGGTTCGGGTTCCCTGTAAATCGATCAGCGTGAAATCCGCATCGTAGCCCACGGCCAAACGCCCTTTGCCTGCAATGTTGTAGATGCGTTGCGGGCCATGCGCCGTCAGATCGACGAACCGCTCCAAGCTCAAACGGCCTTCATGGACGTGATTCAGCATCACTGGAACCAGGGTTTGAACGCCGGGCATCCCCGATGGCGTGTTTGGGTAGGTTCCGGGATTTTCTTCGCGCGTGTGCGGGGCATGGCCGAATCCGAAGACATCCACAACGCCGCTTTGCACGCCGGTCCACAACTTAGCCCGATGGTGGGCGTCGCGGATAGGCGAATTTATTTGCGCAAACGGTCTCAGCCGGTCATAGAGATCGGGCGAACTCAGAATTAAATGTTGTGGCGTGCATTCGACCGTTGCCACGTCTTTATGCGTTGCCAGAAACGTGACTTTTCCCGCCGTGGTGATGTGCAACACATGCACGCGGCGTCTTGTCCGTTTGGCGATGCGCAACAGGCGCTCCGTGGCGAGCCGAGCGGATTCAGCGTCGCGCCATACCGTATGTGCGCACACGTTGGTGGCTTCTTCGGCGATATGGAAGCTATCCTGCATGTGGTATTCGTCTTCCGCATGGGTCGCCGGACGCCGTGCCACAGCACGCATTTAATGGTCGGGTTGTCGGCGATTAGTGAATTCCCGGTTGAGGTGCCCATGAAGAATTTCACGCCACAACATTCAGGGGATAATTTCAAGCGCCCTATGCCGTCGGCGTTTTCGGCCGCTGTACCCATGAAAAAGGCGAAGTCGCACCACGCCTGGACATTGGCGCGGGTCACTTTGTCGGGGATGGCCTAGGCGATGATCGTCAAGGGGTTGGTGTTGGGCATTCTGAAGATGGCGGCCTTTGTGCCATGCGCCAAATCTTCCTTATGTTCTGCGTCGGGTTCGCGGAAATGCACCTGGGAGTAGATAGCGTCCGGCAAAACGTACAGGCCCTTGGCGTCGAATGAATTTTCGCTGATTAAGGGTCACGATCACCAATTGCCACAATCTTGCTGTCACGCAGACTCACGTTGATTTTGGCCCGGCCCGGAGGCGTGACGTAGGTTCCGTTGTGGATAATTAAATCGAAGGTCTCGACCATTGTGGCTCCTAATCGGCCGGCATTGAAAATTATGCAGAAAGTGTGTCGAAGACGCCGCCTTCAGGGGCGAGGCCTTCGATATGACGACGATGCCACAGTGCGTAAAATAACAGATTCCAACCCGCCAAACGTGGGCGTTTCTGTTCAGATGTATACAGTTTTTGAACTTCTCCAGGCACACAGATATCCCGAATGGCGGGCGACTTCGCCACCAATTCACCCAGTTTGGTGCCGCGCCGATTCATCCATTCACCAACAGGGACGCTGAAGCCTCGTTTTCTCGCAAACGGTTTTGCCTTGGGCATGACGTTCTCCAGCCAGGTGCGCAGGAGCCATTTCCCCTGGCGTTTTTGGATCTTCAAATTGTCGGGCAACAGGAAGGCGGCTTCGGAAATTCGGGAATCCAGGAACGGGGTCCGGCCTTCCAGGCCGTGTGCCATCAAGCAGCGATCCAGTTTGGTCAACAGATCATTGGGCAGCCAGTCCGCGATGTCGGTCGCTTGCGCAATTTGTAAGCGCGTTCGTTCGGGGGTGTTGGCCATTGTTTCCGCTGCTGCGAATTCATCCCGCCATCCAGCGCTTTCTGTGCGTAACACCTGCAAGCCGTCGAGCACGCCGCGCGCCCGCATGGTGCGTCCGCCCAGCCACCAGGGCCGTAATGCGCTGCGGTATCGCCCATAACCACCAAACAACTCATCGCTGCCTTCGCCGCACAGAACGACCTTCAATTCCTCAGCCGCGACACTGGCCAGTTTCCATGTGGGCAGTACGGCGTAATCGGCGGCGGGGTCGTCGATACTGGCGGCGATACGCGGCAGCAGCGACCAGAAATCATCCTCGGTGAAATCAACGCCGTGAAACTCGGCGCCCACCGAGTGCGCCAACATCCGCGCGTGGTCGCGTTCGTCGTTCACACTGGTCCCCCCAAAACCGGCGGTGAAGGCGCGAACCGGCGTGTCATTTAATCGGGACATCAATGTCAACAATGAAGATGAATCAATTCCGCCGGAAAGGAAGAGTCCATACGGCACATCGGACCGTTGATGCATCATGACGCTGTTTTCCAACGCCGCGTCGAGGGTCTCCAAGGCGTCCTCGCTGGATTGTAGTCGCGGCGCGCCGGATGGTAAGGCGGGCCGCCGCCGACGTTCTACGATATGCCCGCCGCGCACCACCAGCGTTTCGCCTGGCAGAACGCGGTTAACCCCTTGGAAGATCGTTTCCCGGCCACAGGTGAATTGTAGGTTCAGCACTTCGTCGCGGCGGCGTTCGTTTAATATAGGTGCCGTCATTCCGGCGTCGATCAAGGCATGGGGTTCCGACGCAAAAGCGAATACATTCGGCGTTTCGACATAGTAGAGCGGCTTGATGCCGAATGGATCACGCGTGAGGACCAGGCGGCTTTCAGCGGGGTCGTGAATTGCGATGGCGTACATGCCCCGCAACGCATTGACGAAATCCAAACCGTCACGCCGATAGAGGTGCAGGGGAAGTTCACAGTCGGAGGCGCTGGTGAAGTTGACGTCGGTCAATTCCGCGCGAAGTTCCTGAAAATTATAAATTTCCGCATTGGCAATCAGCGTTGCTCCGCCGGGTTCAAAAAAGGGTTGGTCGCCCGTCTTTAAATCAATAATGGCAAGTCGCGTCTGCACCATGGCGACGGGGTCAACGAGATACTTTCCTTCGCCATCGGGGCCACGATGGCCCAGCGCGCGGGCGAAACGATCCAACATGGAGGCATCGGGCGTGACGCCGTCCCGGGACATAAGGCCAGCAATGCCACACATCAGGTGGTCACCGCGTCGAAAAATTTAAGGTATCGAGACACCACGGAACCCTCGTTGAACTTTGCGCGAAATTCGTCTTGCCCAGCAGCGGCTAAATCCTGCGCCAACACTTGTTCTGATGTTACTCGGGTTATGGCGCGGGCCAAGGCGTTAGAATCGTCGACAGGGGTTAACAATCCGGTGCGTCCGTGTTCAATCAAGGTGCCGGGGCCTTCCGATTCGGCGGCGATCACAGGGCATTTATGCGCCCAGGCTTCGATGACGACATTGCCTAAAGGTTCATGCCGGGACGGGCAGACAAAGACGTCTGCTGTCGCCAGAAGGGCGGGGCCGTCGTCTCGCCACCCCAGGAATCTGGTCCGTTTGGCAACGCCGCTTTGCGCGGCTTGTCGCTCTAGGCGTTCGCGCAAGGGGCCCTCGCCTGCAATCCATAGGTAAGAATTGGGGAGGTCGCGCAGGGCGTCCACCAGTGTGTCGAATCCTTTGTTGATGTGGAGACGACCCATCGCCAACAACAGCGTCGCGTCATCGGGGGTGTTAAAATCGGCGCGGCTGACCGGCGGGCTTGGGGCGTCATCCACGAAATTGGGAATATGATGAACTCGTGGCTTGGGCCACCCCGCTTTAATCAAATAGTCACAGATGTCTTGTGTGTTGCCAATCAGATGATCGCATTGGCGATAATTCTCAACCTTGTAATAGCCACCGAGCCGCGCGACGGTGATGTGAGGTCCCAACGGCGCGTAAGCTGTCGCCCGATTCATCCAAGTCAGTACGACTTCGGGGGCGAATTGACGGATTGCGCGTTTCACGCGGTGGGCGCTGGTAATGTCGAACATACCGCCCAGACGCAGCTCAAGCGGTGTAACGCCTCCAGTGCGCAACGCAGCGGCGCGGTCTGTGTCGCTGCGAATAATGACTTCCTGCTCGACGCCAACGCGAGACAAGGCCGGTGCCAAACGGGTGAAGAAGGCTTCAGCGCCGCCATGTTTGGCACCAGCCATGATTTGCATCAGCTTGGTCACGACTCCTCCCCCTTTTGTGAAGGCGCTTCCAGTCGCGCCTTCAAATGGGACAATATCGGATATAGCCCCGCGAACAACGCGATAAGAAATCCATAATACCCTTCGAGGTAACCTCGACGTGCGACATAGCATTTATAAAAGCGTGAAAAGATACGGCGTAAATTGGCGCCAAACCGACCAATGTCGCCGGAAGCGCGCAAATCCGCCGCTTTTACGGTTGTGTAACGATCGAGCCGAGCGATCATGTCGGAAATATCGCGATCAACATAATGGATCATCCGGTTTTTCAGCCGCCCCGAAGCTCCGGTTAACGTGACGGCGGGATGAATGCGTTGCGGACCCCATCGCTTGCAGTCTTTTGCGAACAACCTGACAGTGGCGCTGACGCCCCACGCGGCGCCCCAACCATACCGCACCAGCGTCTCGCCAATATAATTGTCGTAGGGCACCAGAAAGTGTCCCGGAGCCGCCGACCTAATCGTCTCGCGTATTTCCTGGGCCAAAGCGTCGCTGACCCGCTCATCCGCATCGACTTCCAGAATCCAATCACAGGAGCAGGCCTCAATACCTGTATTGCGCCGTTCGCCTTCGATTTCCCAGTATCCTTCGATCAGCCGATCTGTGTATTGCGACGCAATGCTTTTTGACTTGTCGGTGCATTTGTCCAGCACGACCACAATTTCATCGGCGAACACCAATGTATCCAAGCAGGTGGCCAATTGCGCATCTTCGTTATGCACGACGACAAGGCAGCTTAAACGAGGATTTGAAGAGGGCGCCTGTTCACTCATGACGCCAGGCCTTTCCGCCACAACCCAAGCGACGCCTCTTCGACAGCGTCAACACTCAAACCGTCCATTAACGTTCCTGTGGTGCGGTGATCATAACCAGGCGCGCCGATAAGTTCTTCGTATGAATCTACGGTCCGCACCCAGGCGGTTTTGGCCCCCCAAGGCGCGTAATGTTCCACCCGACTGGGGCCGAATAACCCCAATGTGGGAACCCCACCTGCCGCGGCCATGTGCATGAGCCCGGAATCATTGCCGATGAATAAAGCGCACCGGCGCAGGCATGTGATAGCGACAGGTAAGGTCGTCTTGCCAACAAGATCGATGCGCTGCGCGTCTGGTATGGTGTCCAGAAGACCCGCAATCTGCGGTCGTTCGTGTTCTGCTGCGAAAATAGCGATCCGGGCTCCGGCGAATATGGCACCAGGCGCCGTCAACCTTTCGATAAGGGCGACGAAGTGTTGGGCGCGCCATTGTTTTCCGGGCCAATTGGCGGCGGGCGCAATCGCCAAGACCGGAGCGCCGTTGGGTATCAATTGACAGGCTTCGGTTTCGGCGGCTGAATTGGTCCAAACCGTTGGGGTTGGTGGGGTGTCTGCAAGGCCAAGGGTAGCACCGAGCTGCTGGACACGGTGTCCTGATGATGTCGATTTTGAACTGACGAAACGCTGACCTGCGAACAATGTCCAACCGAGCGCTGATCTGCGCAAATCCAGGACGATGTCCCATTTCCGGGTAATGCAGGCCAACCATAAGGATAGCCAATGTAGTGAAAACGCTCGTTTGCGCAGGACAATCAAGCGCTCCAGACCCGGCAGGTCCGCGAACAAAGCGGCTGCCACCGGTCCAGCGGCGACCGTCACACGCGCATGGGGGTGCTGGGCGATCAAATGGGACAGCAGGCCGGTGGAGAGCACGGCGTCGCCAATTCGGTTGGCCGTGACAAACAGGATCCGCATTTCATCCTCTTAATGCTAAAATACGTTGATTACGATCCGTGAAGATCGCGTCAGCGTACCTCGGCGCATAACAGAATATCTCGGGCGGTTATACGGTTAGGCGCTGCTCTTGCCAAGTACGGACGGCGTTAGATTATTAACGGCTCTTGCCAATTCAGATGTTGCGCCCACTTAATTCAATGGAAATGAACATGAAAAGGTGGTGGAAGGGTTAAGTAAATGGCGAATTTTTGCGTATTATTGAAGAGTCGTGGTCTCATAAAAGTTGAGGGTGAGGATCGCGCCAAATTTTTGCAGGGGTTGATATCCAACGATATTGATCTGGTGATGCCTGACCGCGCTATCTGGGCGGCGCTTTTGACGCCGCAGGGAAAATATTTGCATGATTTTTTCATCCTGCAACGGGACGATGCTTTTTATTTGGATTGTGAAGCCGAGCGTTTGATGGATCTGGGGCAACGTTTACGGAAATATATCCTGCGCGCCGATGTTTCTCTTGATGTTGTAAAAGACTCCGCCGTAGTCGCAATGTTTGGCGACAGCGTCGGACAAGCGCTTGGTCTTCCCAAAGAGGTCGGAGCGGCAGGCGCTTGGGGTGGTGGCGTCGTTTATGTCGACCCAAGGCTCGCCTCGGCGGGCGCACGGGCCGTCCTTCCGTCGGATAATGTCGTGCAAGCGGTGGAATCGGCGGGTTTCGTGATGTCGGACAGGGATGCCTATGACCGAATGCGGTTGTCTTACGGCTTGAGCGATGGAAGCCGCGACTTAATCGTTGAAAAATCAATCTTACTGGAAAGTAATTTTGACGAACTCCATGGCGTTGATTGGCAAAAAGGCTGTTACATGGGGCAGGAATTGACGGCGCGGACAAAGTATCGTGGTCTTGTTAAAAAACGGCTCCTGCCGATTCGGATTGAAGGGCCGGTCCCCTCGCCGGGAGCGCCGGTATTGGATGGAGGGCGAAATGTTGGTGAAGTTCGCTCGGCGATCGATGGAATGGGACTGGCGTTAATCCGCTTGGACGCCATGGGAAAAGTGGAAGGAGTTGCATCATTCAATGCAGGTGAGGCTGTTGTCACACCTTGGACTCCCGGATGGGCGCGTCCCTCGTGATGGCGTTGATATAGCCTAGTGGAGTGAAGAGTGATAAATTGGCTACAAATGAGGTGACGATGTTTATAAATTGACATGGATGTGCGTTGACGCTTGATAAGCGAATGTGGAAATTTGCCTTGGCGTGTGCATCCGGGCGGCGTCGTATGCTATCCGCAAGAACTGCTGCGGGAGACTAAGAAATTTAGTGAATGATAATCTGATCATTGGAAGGTATGAAAACACGCCTCACCGTAATGGTGGCGCGCGTTTTCAGCAAAGTGGAAGGGTGGGAAATTTATTTGTCGAATTCGGTTCACGATGTATGTTTCGGCAAAGGCTATTTCTCCACGAACAAAAGGGTGATTACGAATTGAAAGGGTTTGACAATCTGGTGCGGATTTTCTTTTGTGAACGGCGCGCCGAGCTATAAGTTACGCTGCTTCCGGAACCGGACTAACAAGTGGTGGCGTAATAAGTTACGGAATATTGAGGCTGGGGTGAGGCCGCAACGGCTGTTAAACTTCGGAGGTGTATTTGTTTCAAGTTAAATGAGGATGTGGTCATGACGGCATGCATGGTGGGGTGGTCGCACTCCAAATTTGGTAAATTGGAAGACGAAGATGTTGAATCTCTGATCGTGCGCGTCGCCAGCGATGCGATCGCCGACGCCGGTGTCGAGCCTAAAGACATCGATGCGATTTACCTGGGCTTCTACAATGGCGGCTTTTCCGAGCAGGATTTTGGATCCTCTCTTGTGATTCATGCCAATGATGATCTTCGATTTAAGCCCTCGACGCGGGTGGAAAACGCCTGCGCCACTGGGTCCGCCGCCGTTCATCAGGGGTTGAATTTTCTGGACGCTAAACGGGGTCGTATTGTGTTGGTCGTGGGTGTTGAAAAAATGACCAACGCCTCGGGCCCTGAAATCGGCGGCATACTAATGAAGGCCAGTTACCTCAAGGAAGAGTCGGAAATCGAAGGCGGGTTCGCCGGTGTCTTCGGTCGTATCACGCAACAGTATTTCCAGAAATACGGCGATCAGACCGACGCGTTGGCGCGGATCGCGTCGAAGAACCACAAAAATGGTTGCGCCAATCCCTATGCCCAAATGCAACGGGATTTTAGCTTTGAGTTCTGTCGTGATGTGTCCGATAAAAACCCTTTGGTCGCGGGGCCGTTGAAGCGGACCGACTGTTCCCTGGTGTCGGACGGCGCGGCGGCGTTGGTGCTGGCCGATATGGACACCTCGCTCACCATGAAGAAAGCGGTCGTTTTTCGCGGCGCGAGCCATGTGAACGACTACCTGCCCATGAGCCGCCGGGACATGACCTTTCTGGACGGCGCGGCGCGGGCCTGGTCGGACGCGTTGGGCAATGCGGGGCTGGAGTTGGGAGACCTCAGCCTGGTGGAAACTCATGACTGTTTCACCATCGCGGAATTGATGGAGTACGAAGCGATGGGCCTGGCGAGACCCGGAGAAGGCGCGCGCGTCACCTTGGAAGGCTGGGCGCAAAAGGATGGACGGTTGCCGATTAATCCGTCGGGTGGGTTGAAGTCGAAAGGCCACCCCATTGGCGCGACGGGCGTGTCGATGCATGTTCTGTGCGCGATGCAGCTGCGCGGTGAAGCGGGCGATATGCAGGTGGCTGACGCCAAGCTCGCAGGCCTGTTCAATATGGGTGGTGCCGGGGTTGCGAATTATGTCTCCATCTTGGAATCCTTACGTTAAACAACGGGGATTAAACATCGATCCTCGCCGATCCAAAAACACCACGAAACTTCAAAATGAGACCGATCATGAGCGACCAATTTTCCGCCCTTGTCCTGAACGAAGCCGACCGCAAGGTGTCCGGCAAGATTAAGGCCCTCACCACAAACGACTTGCCGGAAGGCGATGTCACGGTGGCGGTTGAATATTCCGGCGTTAACTACAAGGACGGGATGGTCGTCAACGGCGTGGGCCGGTTGGTGCGCGACTACCCTCATGTGCCGGGCATCGATTTTGCCGGTACGGTGGAAGCCTCCGACAATGATGCCTACAAGCCCGGCGACAAAGTAGTGTTGACCGGGTGGCGCGTCGGCGAAGCCCACTGGGGTGGTTATGCGGGCAAGGCGCGCGTGAAGGCCGAATGGTTGACGCTGCTGCCCGAAGGTTTGTCGGCGAAACAGGCGATGGCTGTCGGCACGGCGGGGTTTACCTCGATGTTGTGTGTCGCGGCGTTGGAAGACCACGGCCTGACGCCAGCGGACGGACCGGTGCTGGTGACTGGGGCTGCGGGCGGCGTTGGCTCCGTCGCGGTCGCGATCCTGGCCAAGCGCGGTTATACGGTCTCGGCGTCCACCGGGCGCCCAGCGCTCGCCGACTATCTGACCGGGTTGGGCGCGTCGCAAATTGTGAACCGGGCGGAGTTGTCCGAACCCTCTAAACGGCCCCTCGAAGGAGAAGTCTGGGCGGGCGCGATCGACACGGTCGGCGCGGCGACCTTGGCCCGCGTTCTCGCGCAAATGAAATACGGCGCGTCGGTGGCGGCGTGTGGTCTGGCGGGCGGGGCCAATCTGGAGACCACGGTGCTGCCGTTTCTGTTACGCGGCGTCAATTTGCTGGGAATCGACTCGGTGATGCAATCCGCCGAAAACCGGATCCGCATCTGGGCCCGTGTGGTCGATGATTTGCCACTCGACAAGCTTGATGGCCTCACTGAAGCCATTAGTCTGAGCGACGTTCAAAATGCCGCCAACGACATCCTGAAAGGTCAGGTGCGCGGGCGTCTCGTGGTCGATTTGAACGCCTAGCCACCCAAATACCGCACAGAAATTCCTATAAGTCCCGAACCGGCGCGCCGTTGATGAAACCTTCTATATTTTCAATGATTTGGCTGTACCATGCAGCGTAGTTTTCATGCGTTACATATCCCATGTGCGGCGTCAACACGGTATTGTCCAACGATCGGAATGCGTGGTCCGCGGGCAACGGTTCGACTGCGTAAACATCAAGGCCGGCGCCTGCGATTTGGTTGTCCCGCAGCGCCGTCAGTAGGGCGGCTTCGTCGACAATCGGCCCACGCGAGGTGTTCACGAGATAGCTGGACGGCTTCATCAACCCCAATTCCCGTGCGCCGATCAACCCGCGCGACCGTTCGCTCAAAACCAGATGGATACTGAGCACATCGGCGTTGGCGAACAGCGCATCCTTTTCCACCCGCGTGGCGCCGACTTCCGCCGCGCGGGAATCGGTTAAATTCTGGCTCCACGCGATAACGTCCATGCCAAACGCCAGACCCACCTTGGCGGTGGCTTCGCCTAACTTGCCCAGGCCGAGCAACCCCAGCGTCTTGCCCATCAGGTCTAAGCCCAAATTGGGTTGCCATTCGCCGTCGCGCATGGAGCGGTCATCCTTAGGCAGGTTCTTCATCAGCCCCAGGATCAACGCCCAGGCCAATTCCGATGTTGGCGACCCGGTGCCCAAGGTGCCACAAACCATGATTCCTTTGGCCTTGGCGGCGTCCACATCGATTGACCGGTTGCGCATGCCCGTCGTAATCATCAATTTCAACGCGGTTAACCGGTTGATCAGGTTGATGGGAAAGGCCGTGCGTTCGCGCATACAAACAATCACGTCAAAATCAACTAAGGCCGTCGCGATGGCGTCTTCATCCCCAATCGGATGGTTGAACACCGTAATCGTCGCATCAAGTCGGTCCCACTCTGCCAGACCCAGCGCGACGTTTTGATAGTCGTCTAAAATTGCAATTTTCATAATTATGTTTCCTCCCCTTGAATGATGTGTCGTTACGTCTTTTGCGCCATACAAACACTGCGATGGATGCAGTGCAACGCCCTGTGAAACATTAGCGGTGCGTAGCATGGGTTGCCTTTCGATACACGGTGTTGTGAGAGCCGTGGTAGGCAAAAATAGGTTTATAGTCATTCTAAATTTGATTTCAAGGGCCGGCCGATATTATCTTTCCCAGCCGCCGGCGCCCCTGAATCACTGCCTACGCAGGAAGGGCACGCTTGGGGGTCTGGATGCATTATAAATGTCGGTAATTATGGATATTTTTGTTATTTCTGTGGAAGCGAAAACCCAGGGATGAGCCGTGCTGGAAGGTAAAGGCGACATCCCCGCCGCAAAAAAAGAGTAACCGACCAACGTAGGAATTAATACATTATTTTATTGTAGGTCATGTAGGCCTTCGATATTTGCTGTTTTTGTGCGCTGGTCTTCACATAGGGCGTGAGGACCGGCGCATATTTTTCCAGCGTCGCGACGCCGATAGCCGCCAGTATCCACAACACGCCAGATATCACGGCCCGTCCGGACCTCGCGATACGCACCCGGCGCCCTTCACTATGTTCTATCTCAATCAATGGGTCCTGTCCTTAGGGCCCAGGTCCAGGCTAATTCCCGACGGGCACGGGTGCCGGGTTGGCGGCGTGGCGCTTGTCCAAAATTGTTCTCGCCGCTTGGAAGCGCGCCAGTTCCTTACCGCGTAATTTCCGACCGCTGGGCAGGTTGAGGCGCCGGGGATTCATCTGTCGTCCGTTTTTAAGGATTTCGTAGTGCAGATGCGGCCCGGTTGACCGGCCTGTCGTCCCGACATAGCCAATGACCTGTCCTTGCTTGACGCGGCGACCTTTGCGGATGCCCCGGGCGAACCCCTTCAAATGGCCATATGCGGTTTTGTAGGTGCTATTGTGCCGGATGCGGATGTAGCGGCCATAGGCACCATTGCGACCCGCGACCTCAATGATTCCACGTCCGCCCGCATAGACCGGCGTGCCGCGTGCGGCGGCGAAATCAACCCCGCGGTGCATTTTGGTGTAGCCGAGGATGGGGTGTCGGCGGCGCCCATAACCGGAACTGATGCGCGCGCCGTCAATGGGGGTCAGGGTCAGCGACTTGCGAGCGCTTTGCCCTTTGGCATTGTAATAATCAATGTCGCCCTTCACCGATTTGTATTTGTACAGGCGGATGGGTTTGCCGCTCAATTTCATTTCGGCGATGAGAATTTTCCCCGCGCCGAGCTTTTTCCCGTGCTCATCCGAGAGCTCTTCATACATGATGGCGAACTGGTCGCCGGATTGAATGTCGCGTTGAAAGTCGATGTCAAAGCTGAAGATGTGGATCAATTTCGCCAATATTGGGGACGGCACTTGCGCGAGACGGCCGGCGAGATAGAGGCTGGAGTCAATCGTACCCTCCCGGCGCGCATCTAGTGTCACCAGTTTACGCCGGTTGATTCTAGCGGTGTAGGCCCCGTCGGGGCGCTGTTCGATGAGGGCCGTGTTTTCAATGTCAGTGTCGATAGACAGGCGTGAAATTGTATATGTCGCCCGTTTGGATCTCGATTTTCCCGGTTTCGTTAATTTCAGGCGCTTTAAGGAAAGCTCAAGCGTCTGTCCGATTTTGAGATCACGCGGTTTGAATTTTTTGGACAAGGCGGCGATGGCGCGATACGCGTTTTTGGGTGTGACGCCGGCGTTCGTTAGCAACCCTTGCAACGTGTCGTTTTTGTGGACGGTTAAGACGCGCCGACTGACCTTCGGTTTTAAATGCGGGATCGTCGCCGAGGTGACAGTGGTAAGGGGCGCGGCGTTGGTACGGGTTTGGAGAGGGTCTCGATCAGGTGCGGGGCCGCTCGCTAGGCCGGGGGGCGCTTTAATCAACGGGGTTGGCGCCAGCCATGTTGCGCCGGACGCTCCAAGAATGACGCCAAAGATGACGCTGTTTATGATTAAATATTGACGTTTCACGGTGTATCTGAACTGTATCTAAACCGTATCTGACTGTATCTAAATGTATTTCTAAGGGTTGGTTAAATTACTGCTTACTAAGCGTGCGAAATTTAACGCAGGGACAAAATGGATATAAGACGTAAATTTGTCAATATTTGTAAAAATCAGCAGATCCGTATCCTTGGCTTGCGGTTTGAGTGGAAAATTAATCGTTGTCGTGCAACTCCCGCGTTTGGCGGCGTGACCGTCGCGGGCGATCTCAACGCGTCTGTTGGAGAAGTATTGAATCACAGGGTTAATATTAGAAAAACGTTAAATTAATTTGGATAAAGCGTTTGACAGGGTCATGAGTCGGACGTATAAGCGCCCTCCCAAGACACGGGATGGCTCGGCTGGAGACAGCAGAAGTCAACCGAACGGTTGAGGGAAACGCCCTGGTTCACAGTGAATTTGTGGCAGTTGTATGACATAGTAAATATGTAAGGAAGGGATGCGCGGGCGGCG
>JAPKDL010000234.1 GCA_028822585.1 Alphaproteobacteria bacterium
GTCGGCATCAAGACCAACGTCGCAATCAAGATGAGGATAATGTATAATTTCATAACATTTACAGTCGGTTATTTAAGCTGGGATTTCCCAGATGATCTCTAATTCGCAGTCAATTATAGGCGCCCACACCACTGGAGCAACAAATTCCGCTCTGCCGCCATCCGGCAGTTCCGACTTGGTGAATTGGCCGTGAATGGAAGCCTCTTTAATCGTTTTCACGTCACCCGGACATACCTCATCTATCATTTCCAGCGTTCCGTCTATTGCACCAGCAAGTCGGGCGGGACACGTCGCTCACTTTGAGTTTGCTAATGGGATGGCGCGACTGCTTCACCTAGGAGAATCTGGCTTGAGGCGGCGAGACGGGTTTCCTAACGTTTCAGGATGAGCAATCCATTCCAATACTTTAAGGCGTCGCCCGAGATCATCCGTTTGGCGGTGATGATGTATGCCCACTTTCCTTTGACAGCGCCGTGTGCGACCTCTTCTTCAAAAATGTATGTTACAACTTCTTCAGTGCTGCCAGAAATAAAGAGGATTAAACGCGACACGCTCTAGTGTGGTGATCTGGTCTAAACCCGGAATGATTTATCCGTTCTCGCTTCAGCAGCGTCGTTTGGCATGTAGCTCACCCATTTGTCCTCGTAGTAACGAGCCCTCATGTCGCCGTCCGACAGTTTATTGAAGGTCAGGAAGATGTTGCGCCGGCATTTGTCGCTAGCGTTCGGCGGCGAACCATGCGGCACGTAGGAATCGAAAAAGACAACGTCGCCGGGGTCGGCTTCTAGCATGATATATTCGTCTTCTGGCGAATATGGCGGATCGTTCTCGCACAGCGGCTTCCATTCATCGGTCATTAGTTTGCGCTCGTAATTACCCGAATTCATAAAGCTCAACGCTCCATTTTCTTTCCGGTTTTCGTCCACCACGATAATCATCGAGATAAAAAAATCACTGTAATGATTCCAACCGGCAGCCTGATCCTGATGCAGTTTATCGGCGCGGCAACCGGGCATTTTAAAATTAATCTTGTCCTTGAACAGCACGGGCGGCTCGCCGAATAGTTGGGTCAGGCATTCATTTGTCTTGGACGCGAGGAGTAGATTTCTAAGACCGGCGTTATGTTCACCCACCACGTTTTCGATGCGAACCAGGATACTCTCGCCTGAAATCGGACTCGTTTCGTAGTATTTGGCGTCTTCGTGCTCGTTCGACTGTTTGTCCGGCAACACGTCCAGATACATCGAAATTTTGTCCGTCGCCGCTGCGCCAAAGAAGCCTTTCAACACGATAACCCCCCTGTTTGCGAACGTTTCGATTTGCTGTTGGTTAAGCGGCACGGTGAGGCTCCTCCATTGAACTGATATTTCCCAGGTAATCCTGCGTTCGGAACTAATCGTAGGCAACCCTCAGCCCCGATGGCAGAATTTTGCGGCGCAGCCATTTCTACATTAGCCCGCAAAGTGCTGTCTGGCAGCAAAAAATCGAGTGCAAAAGGCGTCAAGGCACTCGTGGCGTCTATTCCTTATCAGGATGAGACGAAGGGTCAGAGCGAACGTAAGTAAGATCTGGTTCTGACAATTCATCAATCTTAACAATGCAGCGTGCAGGGATACCGGGTCGTGGCGAAAAAAATATCGCATTAAACCACAATTGCAGGGGCGTCCGTTTGCAGGGGCGTGCGTTTATCCTGAAATATTGTCGCGCCGCATGGGTAAACATGAGCTCCACAGTTCCTGCAGAGCATCGGCAATGCCCAGTACTTGCGAAACCAAGTAACCGTTAATGGAATATGCCGGCCGCAACCCCCAGTCGATCATGAAGGCAAGGTGCTGAAATCACTCGTCAACTCTCGGGATAGCAAGGATGCGTTAAAAATTTTACGCAAAGAGATGTAGCAAATTTATCGCCCAGAAGTTATCGCGACCGAATTGCCTCGGTTCACTCCGGCGTCGATGAAAATTGTAGAAAACGAGGCGCGTCAGAAAGACGGTCGCTGGAAGAATGATAGAGCGGAAAACTCTCATCAACCGTTCCGGCGGCGAGACCGCTCGATGGCGAAATCCAGGCGCGCTAAATCGCTATAGAAATTCAATTCAAACCATGCTTCGGTCCACAGTCATCTTAAATAGGAATGTCGTTTTCACAGTTGAAAGAACTGCAAAATTACCCGGTCGGTTACCTTTGCCGAATGTCATCAATTTGCCGCTTGAAACTACGGTCGGTCAAATATTGTTGGCGTGGTTACTTTTCCCTAATAGCGCCACAAGAATTTTTAGAGGCACCATATGTATTTAAAAAATAAATAGAAACAATTCAAACAATGAATTTGTTGAATGGTAACGTCGATGCCAGTTTCACCTTATGAGGATTAATTAATGTAGTTAGGATTGGAACACCATGATAAAAACTGGACGAGCCGCCGTTTATGACGCGCCAAATGAGCCGTTTGTCATTCGAGAATTCC
>JAPKDL010000235.1 GCA_028822585.1 Alphaproteobacteria bacterium
ATCCAATGCCCAGCCGTTCGGGGACGCCGGGCCGGTAATTGTGGATGATCAGGTCAGCGCGGGCCATTAAATCGCCAACGATGGCCTGGCCGTCTTCTGATTTAAGATCGACGCAGATGCTTTCCTTTCCCTGATTAACCCGCAACGCGCCCATGCCGCCACGTCGGGCGCGGTAGACATCGCCGTCCAAAGGCTCCACCTTGATTACGCGCGCACCCATATCAGCCAACAGCGATGCGCCAAACGGGGCGGCGATGATAGTGGCAAATTCCAGTACAATGACGCCGGTAAGCGGGCCGTTGCTGCGCGATCCTGGTTCACCCGGCGCAACCGTTGTCATGGTGGGCAGCGAAGCTTCATCGAAGATGGTTTCACCTTTAGTCACCTGGGCGGGGGTTTCCATCATTGTCGCGACGGGCCCAAGCTGCCGGACACCGTCAATCTCTACAACATGCCCGTTGGCAAGGATGTCGGGGTCGTCCAAGGCGGCTTCGGTGTCTTGATAGTAGTGCGCAATGACGCCGCCATCTTCGACGAACAGTTTCATCCAGTCCGCCAGGGGGCGTTCCTGGATGCGCATCAGGATTTTATCGCGGTATCGTTCGCGTGTTTCTTCCGGCCATTGGTCGGGCGGCGCCGTTAACCCGTCCGCGGCGCGGTCTTCGGTGAGGCCGGCTAAATCCATGAACCGGTCAAAATGATGCGCCAGAAGATTGCCCATTTGCAGCCAGCGACCGTCGGCGGTCTGCGTCGGTTGATATAGTAAGGTCGGCTTGGCGGTGAAGGGGTTCTGTTCGGTAATCGCCGCGATGGCGTTGCTGTGTAATTCCGGCGGTACCTGTGCCGCGGGGGAGCGGGCTTGATCGTAGGTCTTGAAGGCTTGCATGAGGCTGGTTTGCAAAAACTGTCCGCGTCCCGATTGGTCGCGTTCGATCAACGTCGCCAGAATGCCAGACGCGATGTTCATGGCGGAGGTGTGCGTTCCAACCTGTAGTGCGGAAAAGGCGGGGCCGGGGCGGTCCGCCACGCCTTGAAAGGCCATCATCCGGCCGGTTTTTGCCGCGACAACGCCTTCATAGAGCGGCAGATCGGGACCGTCTTCGCCGAAGCTGGTGAATTGGCAGTAGATCAAGCGTGGGTTCAGCGCGCGTAACGTGTCGTAATCGACGCCATCTTGCTGCGCAACCGCCTTTTTGGCGGTGGACACCACGACATCGCTGGCCGCGACCAACCGGTGCAGTTTTTCAATGTCTTTGGAATTTGTGAAATTTAGGAGCCAGGTTTGTTTGCCGCGCAGCCACATCGGCGCGGCTGCAAGGTTTTGGCACGGATCGTCTTCAAGCGATTTAATCTTCACGATTTCGGCACCAAAATCTGCCAAAATCATCGTCGCTAAACCCGCCGCAGGACTTTGCGACAGATCAACTACGCGAATGCCTTTAAGAATCGTCATATTCGGAAAAAGGAAGGGGAGCGGCGCGAACCGCTCCCCGCCTTATCAGGTTTCGGTCGATAACACGACCGTACCGGCGGCCGACAACATGCCGCCCATGCCGTTTACCAACGACAGATTGCAATCGGGGACCTGACGGTCACCGCATTCACCGCGTTGTTGGCGGGTCGCTTCGATCAACGGAAAGATGCCGTACATGCCCGAGTGAGTATAGGACAGGCCGCCGCCATTGGTATTGATCGGCAGGCTGCCGCCGGGGTTCGAACGGCCCGGTTCAAAGAATGAAACGCCCTCGCCAGGCTTACAGAAGCCAAGCGATTCCAACATGATCGGAGGGCCTGAAGAAAACGCGTCATACAGCATGACATGGTCGAAGTCGCTAGGGGTGACTCCCGCCATCTCGAACGCCTTTTCACCCGACATGCGGGTCGATTCACTGAACGGAATGTTTTGCATTTCCGTCACGAAACAATGTTCTGTGGCCTCGCCGGCACCGCGCACATAAACTGGCTTTTTGGCGCAATCTTTAGCCCGATCTGCCCGCGTCAGCACAACCGCGCCGCCCGCATCCGTCACCAGACAGATGTTCAACAGGTTGAACGGATAGAACATCGGACGGGAATCCAACACGTCTTGTACGGTGATGGGATCGCGGAATTTCGCTTTCGGGTTCAAGCACGCCCATTCACGCGTCGAAACCGCGACATTCGCCCACTGTTCCAACGTCGTGCCATGTTCGTGCATGTGACGGTTGGTGATCATGCCGAAATAGGTCGGCGCACCGCCAAAGCCGTAGGGCGTTTCGTACTGACCCACCAGGCTGGTGTCGCGTGCCCGCGTCACGCCAGTGCCCGTACGACCGCTTTCGCCGTGCGAGATGACCGCCACGTTGCACAGACCATGGTGTAGCGCCAGCAGTGCGTGTCCGACCATGATGATGAACGAACAGCCACCAACCGAGGTGCCGTCGACATAGCGCGGACGAATGCCAAGCGCTTCGCCCAATAGTG
>JAPKDL010000236.1 GCA_028822585.1 Alphaproteobacteria bacterium
TCGTATTGCGGAATGATGTGACGCCAATCATTTACATCGCATGCCCGCGCCCAGCTCGCCGCCCACATACGCCGACGGCGGACTTTATTTGTCGCCAACGCCGTCAACGCTTCCGTCGTCGCTTTGACATCAACATTGGTTCTGAGGCTGGTGTCCACAAAATACTCACCAAAAACATGGTCTCCGCTGAAATAACGTTCCGACAGTTCACCGCTAAATCCTGGCCCCGGCAAAATTTATCGCGACACTCACGCGGCGGCTTCCATGGCACGTCGAATGCTGATGGTCCGGTTGTCCCGCGCCGCGACGTCATCCCAGGTCACAATTTGGCCTGCCGCAATATCATTCACCAAAGCAACACCATGGGCCAAGCCAATGGGCAGTGCCCGGCGCGCCAGACTGTCTGCTGCAGGCAGCAATTTACCCCACACGGTATAGCCGCCTTCGCCATCCAGGATCTCGCCCGCTTTCAAGGCGCGTTTGGCGACCGCCACCACGTCGCCTGCGAACCGTCGCGTTTGCCCCGTCGGCTCCCCGCGCAGGGCGGCGCTCATGATCGAAATATTCAACTCCAGACCGATCAAATGGAACGGCTTATACATGGCAGCGAATCTGCCGCTGTCGTCAGTTTTTAACCCATATTGCCGAAAACAACCGGCGGCATAATCGTTCAGCGCTTCCAGCACCACGTACACGCCCCAGCGCAAATCCCGGAAAACCGGGCGCCCATCGCGTTCCACGCAAGACACAACCTCGACCATCCCTGATTGCTCCAAAACACCCCCTGCTGATTGCGGCCGCAAAATGTGCGGCAGATCATCCACCCCGCAGGGCGGGAACAATAAACCGTCGGACGGCGGCGTAAGATCGCAAGCGTTCGCAATCGCGGCCATTTCCAACGCTGATTTGGTGCCGTCCAGAAACGAGTTGAACATCCGCGGATTCATGCCCGCGTCTGCGGCTTCTTCCTGCGTTAATCCGTAATGATCCCAGACATCGTCCGGCGTGACAGTATTATACACCGGCAGGTATTTCGTCCCCTTCCCCGCCGCGACCACGGTAAACCCGGTCGCGCGTGCCCAATCGATTAATTCCGCCGTCAGCGCCGGTTGATCGCCATAGGCCATGGAATAGACGACCCCGGCCCTGCGCGCCTGTTCCGCTAGATACGCGCCCGCCAGAACGTCCGCTTCGACGTTGACCATGACGATATGCTTGCCGTGTTCAATCGCCAGCAACGCGTGGTCGACGCCCGCCGCCGGATTTCCGGTTGCCTCGACCACCACTTCAACATCATCGCGGGTGAACAGCGAACTAGAATCGTCGGTGAACGCCACGCTCCCAACGTGCCCATCGGTCCAGCCAACCTCGCGGCAGGACCGCTGCGCCCGGCCGACATCCAAATCTGCGATGGCGGCGACTTCGATACCTTTGGTCGTTGGGACCTGCGCCAGGAACATGGAGCCGAACTTACCTGCGCCAATCAATCCCACCCGTATCGGCTTGCCTGCTTCCGCCCGCGCCGCCGCCAAATGCGTTAAATTCATTAGGCGGCGTCCGCAAGCGCGCGCAACGCGTCGTCCGCCACTGGCGTTATCGGCGTGAAGTCACGATGGGCGACCCACTCGGGCCGCTTGAATTGCGTGATATGGTTGGATACGGCGCATAGGGTCAAATACACGATGGTGCGTGGATAAGGTGTAATGTTGGGCGGACTGGCGTGCACCAGATTGCCACTGAACATTAACACTGTGCCCGGCTTTCCAGTCGGCGCGACAATACCACCGTCATCGACCAGTTTTCCAACCATCTCGTTGTCGAGCGTCCATAAGGGGTACGACGTTGTTTTCAAATCATGCCCCGCCTCCAACACGCCGCCTTTATGGCTTTTGGGGATAAACATCAACGGTCCGTTTATCGCCATGACCTCGTCCAGAAACAACGCGATGTTCATCGCGCGCGCTTCCGGCATACCGTCATCGCGCGCCCAGGTGCCGTAATCCTGATGCCATTGCCAGACTTCGCCGTCGAACGGCGCCTTCGCATTTACCTTGAATTGATGCATGTAAACGGGCTCGCCAAAAAATTGACTGACCGGGTCGATCAACCGGGGATGCGCGCCCAACACGCCAAAGGCTTCATTGTAGGTATGGGCGGCGAAGGCGGTGCGCGGCGCGCCTGATGATTCCCGCCACACCTCTTTACGGTCATCAGCGTAAATTTTCGCCGCTTCGCCGCGCAATACGGCAATTTCCACTTCGGAAAAATAATCCGGCATGATTAAATACCCCAAATCGTCAAATTCGGCGATTTGCTGATCAGTAAGGCGCATGATTTCAACTCCTAGAGTTACCCCGGTCTATTATATCCTATCGGACCGTGGATCAGGATAATTTGTTGTTGGCTTTATTTTTGGTCGCGCGCGTGATGTAAAGGAAGGAATCGAATTCGC
>JAPKDL010000237.1 GCA_028822585.1 Alphaproteobacteria bacterium
CTGCAGCCGTGACTGTGTCCGGCGCATCCACGGGAAAGTCCGCCCCCGTTACGGCGTGCTTCCACATGTCGATACGCGTTGTAACCCGTGCGCTAACTTCAGCGAACTCTCCCAGTATGTAGCACAAGGCGTCTATGGAGTGCCCGCCAGGGATGGTCATGGGGTTGGCGCCGTTCGCGCGAATCCCCTGCCAGATGCGACCATCCCCACGCTCGGTGATGGCGCCGATCATCACTCGCAAGTTAACGGTGACGATGTCGCCGATATCGCCGTTAGCGACAAGGTCGCGGGCATACATCACGGCGGGGTCGCTTTGCGCCTGCAATCCGACCAACGTCTGCACACCGGCCGTTTTGGCGGCGTCCGCCATTTTCGTCGCATCCGCCAAATCGGCCCCCAGGGGCCATTCACAGCACACGGGCTTTTTCGCCTTGATCGCAGCCATGACCAGTTGTTTGTGCAATGGGACTCGAACAACAACCGCTATGAGGTCGATATCAGGGTGCACAACCATCTCATACATATCGTGAAAGGCGAGTTCAGCGCCGAACTTCTCAGCCGAGGCTTTTGCGGTCTCCTCGTGAGCAGTGCAAACGGCCTTTAATTCATAGCCAGACAGCGTTTGTAATGCCGGCACATGAGCGTTCGCACCCCAGCCACTTCCGCCTGGCGTCACAGTGGCACCAACGATTCCAACCCTAATTTTATCTGCCACGATTGTTTCCTTTAACTGTTATAAGCCGGGAATCCCGGGCAATTTTTTGAGTTGTCACGCGAGTGTCCAACCCCAGATTTTGACGCGCCTGGAGACGTGAATTTAGTTACACCGTCTTTTTAAAATGCGCGATGCCCCAGGCGAGATGCCCTTTATCGGCGCCGCTCACCCAGTGCTGTAAGCCATGTAGCATATTGTCGACATATTCCTTGCCAGACAGATTGACGATGTCATCGTATCGGCTTTTCAGTTCCTCGCCGACACGGGTGTAATGCGTGCGTAATTGATCAAGCATAGGCGAGACCGCGACTTCCTCGAAACCGCGCGCACCGAGTTCTGAACGGTAAAATTCGAAGGATGCGAGGGTTTCCAGGTGGATGCGGTCCAAAATAGGTTGCAAGACGCCATCGGGACAGTCATCAGCCTGCATGGGATCGGTGAAGATGACCTGGCCGCCAGGTTTCAAAACACGTTTGATCTCATCAAGGACGCGAGGGCGGTTGCCGGAATGAAGAATCGCATCCTGTGACCAGACAACGTCATAGTTGGCGTCGGACGCGGGAATATCCTCATAACTGCCGTGGATGACATCTATCTGCTCCGTAACGCCAGCTTCCACGTTATTCTTTCGGTTCAGCTCGTTTTGGGTGCGGCTAAGGTTCAAGCAGTCGATGTGGCAGCCGAAATTAGCGGCCAAATAACGCGCGGCACCGCCGTAGCCGCTGCCTAGGTCGATCACACGGGTTTCGGCCGTCAGACCACCTAATTGATTGGCCATGGTTTCAACCGTGCGGCGGCTCGCCGCAGCGATGTCTTCAACCGGCGTATCATAGAGTCCAATATGGATATCCTCCCCACCCCAGACGTTCAGGTAAAAAGCGTCTGCCTCGGTCGAGTCGTAATATTCCTCGGCTATTTCCACCGCTTGAGATCGGGTGCTACTCTTCATGATGTTCTTTCTCCGCCACATGGATAAAGAAATCGGGATCGCTTTCCTGATAGGTTTCCTGAAAATCGCCGTAGGTTTTAATCCGCTGAAAGCCAACCTCTTGCATAAGATTACGCGTATACGATTTACGTAAAGGAAACATATTCAGATGGAATTCAGAGCCATCGGGGAAGGTGTAACGGAACCGCGCCAGTCCGTCGTCCACATGCTCTGGTTCGGCAGACACCTGGTCCCCACAATAGTAGTATTTGTGTTTGGTCGAAAAACCGTGATCCAGGATGCTGTCATAATTCCTCTGGTCCATGATCAAAATTCCGTCCCATTTCAAGGCGGCGTAAAACTCCGCCAAGGCCCGGCGTCGGTCCAACTCGTTGTGCAGATGGGTAAAGGAATTACCGAGACAGATTATGGCGTCATACTTGCCGTGTACGTCCTTGTTCAACCAACGCCAGTCGGCATGAACCGTTTGCAGAAGCAAGTCCCGCTCGCGGGCGTTTTCAAAGGCTTTGGCTAGCATTTCCGCATTGCCGTCAGCGCTCGTTACATCGAATCCGGCCTTGAGCAGTTGAACAGAGTGAAATCCCGTCCCCGTGGCCACATCCAGAATATCCTGCTTGCCCCGCGCCTTTAGAATATCGATGAAAAATTTTCCCTCGCTGTCGGCGCGCGCGTCCCAATCGATTAATTCATCCCATTTCTCGACGAAGGATTGAACATACTCTTTTTGGTAATGGTTCGTCGCCCGTGCTTTTAGGGGGTTCTCCCCATAATCTTGTTC